>JBOFCM010000124.1:0-37281 GCA_051646055.1 Fusobacteriaceae bacterium | reverse complement strand
TATTACGGAGGGACCTTCATAGAAGATGATTATCTTCAACGTTATGGAGTTACTATAAGGTATAACTGGTAAAAAAAGAGAAAGGCGGAGTGAACGACTCCGCCTTTTTTTATTAAACTTTTTTAACGAACTCAGATTTAAGTTTCATTGCTCCGACACCGTCGATTTTACAGTCGATATCATGGTCACCATATACAAGACGGATATTTTTAACCTTGGTTCCCTGCTTTTCAACTAGATAACTCCCTTTTATTTTCAGATCTTTGATAACAGTCACTGTATCTCCGTTCTGAAGAATGTTTCCGTTGGAATCTTTTATAATTTTTTCAGATTCCTCTTCTTCTCCCTGAATTTTCCACTCGTATGCACACTCGGGACAGATAAACATCTCTCCGTCTTCATATACGTATTCAGAATTGCATTTTGGGCAATTAGGTAATTTAGTCACAATTATCACTCCTTATAAAATTAATCATTATAAAATTATACTCTATTCTAGAGATAGTTGCAAGAAAATAAAAAAATGGTAGGATCTCAAAAAAACAAAAAAATATTTTTTCGTTAGAAAAGGTCTTTTAATGATCTTTTTTGTAAAAAAAATGAACTTTTCATTCAAAAAGTAGTTGATTTTTTTATGAGTATGTTGTAAGATGTTGTTGTGGGGTTTAGATCAAATATAGAAATAGAAAAATCAATAATTTTTTAAATTTAAATATTTGGAGGTTAATTATGAAAAAATTTGAGCACATGGAACAATTTAAGCATGAACAATTAGTTTACTTCTATGATGAGACAACTGGGTTAAAAGGGATAACTTGTATTCACGATACAACTCTTGGTCCGGCTCTTGGAGGTACAAGACTTTGGAATTATACCACTGAAGAGGATGCAGTTCTAGATGTATTGAGACTTGGAAGAGGTATGACTTATAAGGCGGCTTGTGCTGGTCTTAACCTTGGGGGAGGGAAGACAGTTCTTATAGGGGATGCTACAAAAGTTAAGAGTGAGGGATATTTTAGAGCACTTGGAAGATATGTGCAATCATTAAATGGAAGATATATAACTGCTGAAGATGTAAATACATCTTGCAAAGACATGAACTACTTAGCTATGGAAACTGATCATGTTGTTGGACTTGCTGGGAAATCAGGGAATCCCTCTCCAGTTACAGCTTGGGGAGCTTTCATGGGAATTAAAGCATCTCTTAAAGAGGTGTTTGGAACAGACTCTCTAGAAGGAAAAACATTTGCGGTTCAAGGAGCTGGACAGACTGGTTACTACCTGATTAAATATCTTTTAGGAGATTATTCAGATGTTCAAAACTGGAAAAATGATAAAGTGTATGGAGAAAAAGCTAAAAAAATATATTTTACAGAGATTAACGAGGCTCACATTGAGAGAATGAAAAAAGAGCATCCAGAAGTTGAGTTTGTAAAACCTGAGGATATATACGGATTAGATGTGGACGTTTATGCACCATGTGCCCTTGGAGCTTCTGTAAATGACGACACTATTCCGCAGTTAAAGTGTAAAATAATAGCTGGAACTGCAAATAATGTTCTTAAAGAAGCTGCTCACGGAGATATTTTGAAGGATAAAGGGATTTTATATTCGCCAGACTATGTGATAAATGCAGGAGGACTTATCAATGTTTATCACGAACTACATGGATATCAATTTGGAAAAGCGATGAATGATGTAGATCTTATCTACGATAGACTTCTTGAAATCTATGGAATGGCTAAAAAAGAGAATATGGCTATCTCTAAAGCTGCGGATCTCTACGGAGAAAGAAGAATAGAAACAATGAAAAATGTAAGAGCTACTTATATCAAGAGATAAAAGAGTATAATAAAGGGAGGCTCAATGAGCCTCCCTTTTTAAGGAGGGGAGGAAAAGGGTATGGATTTTTTCAGAAATTTAAAAAATAAAATCGATATAAAAAGCAAAAAAATAGTAGCTGTAGCCTGCGCTCAAGATGAGGATGTCCTTCAGGCTATAGAAGCTGCAAGAAAAGAGGGGATAATAAAGGCCTTACTTGTAGGAGATAGGGAAAAAATAGAGGCCATAGCAGAGATACATGCTATTCCACTGGGAGAGTATGAGATTATAGATATAAAAGATATGAATGAATCAGCAAGAGAAGCTGTAAAGCTTGTATCCCAAAAAAAAGCCCATGTGGTTATGAAGGGATTGGTGGATACATCTATAATATTGAAGGCTGTTTTAGATTCGGAGATAGGTTTGAAAATTCCGGGAAATCTTCTATCTCATGTGGGAATATTTCATGTGGATGGATTTGAAAAACCCTATATAGTTACAGATGCTGCGATGAATATAGCACCGACACTGGAAGAAAAAAAGAGAATAATAGAAAATTCAGTGGCAGTAGCTCATAAATTAGGGATAGAACTGCCTAAAGTCGCCTGTCTTTGTGCTAAGGAAAAAGTTTCCCCTAAGATGATTGCCACAGTAGAGGCTGCAGAACTTCAGGCTATGAATGAAAGGGGAGAGATAAAGAATTGTCTGGTGGCAGGCCCGCTGGCACTAGATAATGCTATAGATGCAGAGGCTGCAGAGCTTAAAGGGATAACTCATCCTGTAGCGGGTCATGCAGACATCCTTCTGGCTCCTGATATTGAAGCTGGAAATATTCTCTATAAAAGCCTGGCGTATTTTTCCAAATCTGAGGGGGCAGGGATGATAGTGGGGGCTTCTGCACCTATAGTTTTAACATCCAGGGCAGATTCAGAATCGACAAAATTGAACTCTATAATACTGGCCTTGGCAACTGTTTAGAAATATTTTAGAATGGAGGAAGAAAAAAATGAAAAAAATATTCAGAATACTTTCTATAAATCCTGGATCAACTTCTACAAAAATAGCTGTCTATGAGAATGAGAAGGAAATTTTTGAAAAAACCTTGAGACACAACAGTGAGGAATTGGCTCCATATGAGGATATATTTTCTCAGAAAGAGTTTAGAAAAAATGTGATAGTTGATGCACTTTCAGAAGGGGAAATAGCCTTAGACTCTCTAGATGCAGTGGTAGGAAGAGGAGGACTCCTGAAACCTATGGATGGAGGAACCTATATAGTTGATGAAGGTATGATAAAGGATCTTAAAAAAGGAATTTTGGGAGAACATGCCTCAAATCTTGGGGGAGTTATAGCTAAAGAGATAGCTGACGAGATTGAAAAAAAAGCCTATATAGTAGACCCAGTTGTGGTAGATGAAATGGAGGAGGTGGCAAGAGTTTCAGGGATGCCGGAACTACCGAGAAAATCCATATTCCATGCTCTCAATCAGAAAGCTGTTGCTAGAAGATACTGCACTGAAAATGGGAAAAAATATGAGGAAGAAAACCTCATAGTCGCTCATATGGGGGGAGGAATCTCTGTAGGGATCCATAGAAACGGAAAAGTTATAGATGTGAATAATGCTCTAGACGGGGATGGGCCATTTTCACCTGAACGTTCTGGAGGCGTTCCAGCAGGAGATCTTGTAAGAATGTGTTTCTCTGAAAAATATACAGATTCCTTTATTAAGAAAAGGCTTAAGGGGAATGGGGGAGTCGTAGCATACCTAAATACCAATGATATGAGGGATGTAGCAAAGATGATTGAAGAGGGAGACAGAAAAGCTAAGCTTATCCAGAGTGCCATGATTTACCAGGTTGCAAAGGAAATAGGTTCTTTGGCCACGGTAGTTTCCGGAAAGGTGGATGCCATACTTCTCACTGGTGGAATAGCTTATTCCACTGTAATAACTGATTCTATCAGGGAAAAAGTTGAATTTATAGCTCCGGTATATATCTATCCTGGAGAGGATGAGATGAGAGCCCTTACTTTAGGAGCTCTAAGAGTTGAGAGAGGGGAAGAGGAAGCTAAAAAATATTAAGTGTGACAAAAAAATAATCAGAAAATGGAAACATATATTGGAGAGGCAATATATGTTTTTTTCTTTTGAAAACAGTATTTTAAAGAGTTTATGATTTGATGTTCAAAAAACTTTATTTGTTTCATGGTAAAAAATGGGCGTCAAAAAAGATTAAAAAATGAACGTTAAAAAATTTGTGGAAAATAAAAAAAAGGAGTAAACTTCAGCTATCACTAAAAAGATTATATTTCAGGAGGCAACAATGAAAGTTGAGAATGTTATAGAGAGAGTAAGAATTGCTCAGAAAAAATTTGCTGAATTTGATCAAGCGGCAGTGGATAAAATATTCAGAGAAGCTTCTCTGGCAGCTAATGCAGCGAGAATCCATCTAGCTAAAATGGCAGTGGAAGAGACAAGAATGGGTATACTTGAGGATAAAGTTATAAAAAACCACTTTGCATCTGAGTATATATACAATTCATATAAAGATACAAAAACATGTGGAGTTTTAGAAGCTGACGAGGCTTTTGGAGTAGAAAAAATAGCGGCACCTATCGGAGTTATAGGAGCTGTAATTCCTACAACAAATCCTACGTCTACAGCTATATTTAAAGCGCTGATAGCTCTTAAAACAAGAAATGGAATAGTTTTCTCTCCACACCCTAGAGCAAAAAATTCTACAATTGAAGCAGCGAGAATAATTCTAGAGGCAGCTATAAAAGCTGGAGCTCCAGAGGAAATTATTGGATGGATATCAGAGCCATCACTTGAGGCAACAAATTACCTTATGAGAAATGTAGATCTTATCCTAGCAACAGGAGGACCTGGAATGGTTAAGGCAGCTTACTCATCAGGAACACCTGCGATAGGAGTAGGAGCTGGAAACACTCCTGTAATTATTGACGAAACTGCTCATATTAAAATGGCTGTAAACTCTATACTTCTGTCAAAAACTTTTGACAACGGAGTTATCTGTGCATCTGAGCAGGCAGTAATAATTCATGAAAGCATTTATGAGGAAGTAAAAGCTGAATTTGCAAGAAGAGAAGCTTATATACTTACTCCTTCTGAAGTGGAGACAATGAGAGGAGTTATCCTAGTAAACGGAAATCTGAATTCTGAGATAGTTGGACAGTCAGCATCTAAAATTGCTTCCCTTGGTGGAATAACTGTTCCTGAAAGAACGAAAGTTCTTATCGGAGAGGTTGAGTCTGTAGAATTGGAAGAGGCCTTCTCTCATGAAAAGCTATCACCGGTGTTGGCTATGTATAAAGCTAAAAATTTCCAGGAAGCTCTTGAAAAAGCTGATAGATTAGTAATTCTTGGAGGAATGGGACATACTTCAGTTATATATGCTGATGAGATGGAAGCAGCAGATAGAATAGAAAAATTCTCAAATTTGATGAAAACAGGAAGAACTCTTGTAAATATGCCAGCTGCTCAAGGAGCTATAGGGGATGTGTTTAACTTTAAACTGGCACCATCTCTGACTCTTGGATGTGGATCATGGGGAGGAAATGCTGTATCAGAAAACGTAGGAGTTAAACATCTTATCAATGTTAAAACTGTTGCAAAAAGGAGAGAAAATATGCTTTGGTTCAGAATTCCAGAGAAAGTGTACTTCAAATATGGATCGTTACCAGTTGCTCTAGGAGAACTTAAAAATAAAAAGAGAGCTATGATAGTTACAGACAATCAACTAGCTAAAATGAAATATCCAGAACATATAACAAAAGTTCTTGATTGCATGGGTGTAGATTACAGAGTGTTCTCAGATGTTGAGGCAGATCCGACTCTTTCAGTAGTCAGAAAAGGTGCAGAAGCTATGGAAAGCTATAAGCCAGATGTTATAATAGCTCTAGGTGGAGGTTCAGCAATGGACGCTGCTAAAATTATGTGGGTAATGTATGAGCATCCAGAAGTTAATTTCCAAGATTTAGCTATGACATTCATGGATATCAGAAAGAGAATAGTTGAATTCCCTAAGATGGGTGGGAAAGCTGAGTTTTGGGCAGTGGCAACATCTGCTGGAACAGGATCAGAAGTTACACCGTTTGCAGTTATAACTGATGATGCAACTGGTGTAAAGTATCCTCTAGCTGACTATGAGCTTACTCCAGATGTGGCAGTTGTAGATCCTCACCTTATGATGAGTATGCCAGCAGGATTAACAGCAGCTTCTGGAATAGATGTTCTTACTCATGCTGTGGAAGCTTACGGATCAATCCTTGCTTCAGATTTCACAAACCCAATGGCTATAGAAGCTATGAGACTTACATTTAAATATCTTCCAGAATCAGTAGCTAAGGGAAGCCAAGCTAAAAAAGCTAAGGAAAAGATGGCAAACGCTTCATGTATTGCTGGAATGGCATTTTCAAATGCTTTCCTAGGAATATGCCACTCTATGGCACATAAGTTAGGAGCAGCTTTCCACCTTCCGCACGGAATAGCTAATGCACTTGTGTTAGAAGAAGTTATAAGATTCAATGCTACAGATAAACCTTTTAAAATGGCAGGATTCTCTCAATATAAATATCCTAATGCTAAGGAAAGATATGCTAAAATAGCAGATGTTTTAGGATTCACAGTAGGAAATGAAACTCCTGAAATGAAGGTAAAAGTTTTGAGAACTAAAATCAACGAACTTAAAGCAACTATAGGAATAAAAGCGACAATAGCTGAATATGGAATTTCTGAAATGGAATTTCTTGGAAAACTTGATCAGATGGTAGAAGATGCCTTTGATGACCAGTGTACAGGAGCTAACCCGAGATATCCTCTTATGTCAGAATTGAAAGAGATGTATCTGAGAGCTTACTACGGAGCTGAAAAATATGTAGCTATGAAGGAAAATATAGCTGAATAGAGAATAAAATAATACCCCCTTTTGAAACTGATTATGTGGTTTCTGAGGGGGTTTTTTGATGTTTGAATGAATATTTGAAAAAAACTTGATTATATCTCGAATGTGACATATAATGTAATGTACTTCAAGAATCACAACACGTAAAAATTTATCTGAGGAGAAAAAATGGAAAATATATTAAAAGATTTAAGGAATGAACTATCATACAGAACAAGATTGGAAGCTATCCAACTGATAAAAGAGTATGATCTAACTGATGAAAGTAATAGAGAATTAAAAGATATCATAATAAATATGGCTCTAAATGACAGAGTTTTTGCTGTGAAAAGAGAAGCTTTTCTTCTTTGTCAAAGGAATAGACTTACAAAAAATGGTGAGGTTATCAACTTGGGTAAAAAAAATACGGGGTACTCTCCTAATGATGTTAGAAAGATGTTTGTAAAAGTAAAGAGAGAGAGTAATATGGCAGAGTTGGATATGGAGCTATTCAAGGAAAAATTTATGAAGATAGCCCCTAAGATGTACGATGTTATGGAATCTGAGCATCAGTCTTTTGATAACTGGATAAGAGGAATATATAAATTTATATCAAATAAATAGTAAATTAAAAAAATCCCTAAAGACGGTCAGTCTGAAGGGGATTTTTTCTTTTGAGAGATTATTTTTAGATTGAATCTCCTAAATCTATGGAGATAAGTTCTTTTTCTAAGTTGTTTAAATCTTTGTAGGCTGAGTACCAGATATAGTCGTCGCCGTCCTTGTCTTTTTGATAAAATTTAACTAGATGAGAATAGCCATTAATTGAGAGCCTGTTATTTTGTGAATCATATTCAAGGACTTCAGAAAATCCTTCAGGATATAGAATGTCATAATCCAGATCCAGTTCCAAATCTTGGAAAAGGTATTTGACTGTATCTGAATTTTCCTCCAAAGTTATAAATTCTTTCACTTCTACTTTTCTTTTTTGAAACTCCTGAGTTAATTCAATTGAAATATTATACATAATAACCTCCTTATAGAAATAATTCTGTTAATTTTTTTGCCACGCCATCATTGTCATTCGTCTCTATAATTTCATTGTGAGGAAGTGCTTTTTTCAGAGAAGGATTGTGATTTCCCATAATGAACCCCTTTCCAACTGTAGAAAGCATTTCCAAATCATTCATACCATCTCCGAAGGCAACAGCTTCGTTAGGAGAAAAACCTTCAATTTCAAGCATTCTTTTGATAGCTTCACCTTTGGAAACACCTCTGTTCATTATTTCTAGGCAACTTGAAAGAGAAAGTGTGATAGCTACCTTATCTTGAAGTTTTTCATGAATCTCACGTGAAAATACAGAGAGCTTTTCTTCATCTTCAGATATGAAAAAAAACTTAGTGATCTCTCTATTTTTTACAGCCTGAAAGCTGGGAACAACAGTATGGATAAATCCTGATTCCTTATGGAATTCTTCTGCTTCATGGAGAGGCTTCTCAACCAGCCACTCGTCTCCGGAAAATATATTTTTATGGATATCATCATCCACCGTGAGATTTATAATCTCTGCTGTTACATCCTTAGGGATAGTCACAGAGAAGATTTCCTCATTATTTTCATTGTGAACCTTAGCTCCATTGGAAGAGATAAGGAAAGAATTCAGTCCCAGCATTTTTTTGAAAACAAGGGCATCCATATGGTGCCTTCCTGTTGCGATATAAAATTTAATACCTTTATCTACGATTTTTTTGATAACTTCTTGAGTGTTTTCAGAAATTGTGTGGGATGAGTTGAGGAGAGTCCCATCTAAGTCACAGATAACGGCTTTGTATTTTTTATTCATAAAGTTTACCTCCGTATAGTATAGAATGAAATTCGGTTAATTTAAGTATAACAAATTCTGAGGGAAAAAAGAAGTTTAAAATCCCGTTTGAGGTTTTTAAAAAGATGCTGTATACTATAAAAGTAATATAAATTGGGAAAGTGGTGATTATTTTGAAAGAAGAGAAAGAAATGAAAAATATATATGCAGTTAGAAATGAGGTCAGAAAAAAACATGATACAAAACTTCAGGTAATGAGAATAGACAGAAGATTGAGACATCTTGTTATGATAGTAGCGATACTTTCTTTTCTTAGTCTGCTAGGGGTTTACAGTGCCAGTTTCTATATAAAAGGGAATATGGGGAGTAGGGAATTTTTAAAGCATACAATCTCCTTCGGAGCATCGCTATTCGCTTTTGTAATTACCTTGAAAATTGATTATAGAAATTATGAGAAAAAAAACTATTTGAGAGCGGTTTTTCTGATTCCTATTATTGTTCTAGCTGCAATGCCTATTTTAGGAGCAGTATTTCCAAAATTGATCCCTCTAAGAAATGGAGCCAGAGGTTGGATAACAGCAGGTCCGCTAAGTATACAGCCTGCAGAGGTCTTTAAAATTTTTTATGTGATTTTAATGGCTTATAATCTTTCAGTAGCTGAAAAAGAAAGGTATGAAGCTAAGGGAATAGTTGCTTCTAGCGGGATTATTTTTGGATTGTTCGCTTTTCTCATTATGTTTCAAAATGATTTGGGAACTGTCATACACTATTTTTCCATAACTCTTTTTATGCTGTTTATGAGTAAAATATCGGATAAAATTATCTGGAGGGCAGTGGGAGCTGTATCTGTTTTATTGACGGGAGTGACCATCTATGTCTATTTGAAGTTTGATACGTTCGTCAGTGGTTACAAAACAGGACGTATAAAAAGTTATGTGGAAGGACTTCTGAGCAATACCTATGATCAAGATAAGGGATACCAAGTCGGTCAATCTCTTTTGGGATTAGGGAACGGCGGAATATTCGGAACAGGATACGGGAATGGAGTACAAAAATATAGTTATCTTCCTGAAATACATACGGATTTTATTCTGGCCTCTTTTGGAGAAGAGTTCGGCTTGATTGGTATCTTGATTGTAATAGTGCTTTTTTTCGGGCTTTTTAACAGGATAAAAGGAACGGCGGTAGAGTGTGAGGATTATTTGGGGAAATATCTCTCTGTGGGAATAGCTGGATATATATTTATACAGTTCCTTATAAATATATCAGTGGCCATAGGTCTGCTCCCTGTTTTTGGAATCCCAATGCCAATAATGAGCTTCGGTGGAAGCTCATTATTGACAGTGTTTATGGCCCTGGGAATAGTCGGGAATGTAAACTTGGTAAAAAGAAGAGAAGCTAGGAAAAAAATAAAAAAAATGGAAATTGAAAAGGCTTAGACTAGTTCTAAAGCCTTTTTAATTTGTTTAACCATATCATCAGAGGTAAGAAGCTGGGCAAGAGTTAGGGAAAAATCTAGGGAGAGACCAGCTCCAGGAGATGTGATTATATTTTTAGAAACAACCACTTTTTCTTTGAGATAATTTTCTTTTGGCATATTTTCTAAAACTGATTGATGACAGGTGAATTTAATATTTTCCAAAAGATTCAGGTCATTTAGAAGTGTAGGTGCTCCGCATATGGCAGCGATAATTTTTTTTCTTGAATGATAGTCTAGAACCAATTTTTTCAAAATTTCGGATTTTCTTAGATTTTCATATCCTGGATATCCTCCGGGAAGTATAAGCATATCCCCATCGTGGAAATCAACTTCATCTATTGTAGAATCGGCCAAAACTGCTATCCCATGTGAGGAGGGAACCAGTTTTTCTTCTGTAATAGAAACAGTAGTTATTTGAATGCCTGCCCTTCTTAGGATATCAACAGGAGTCATAGTTTCCATAATCTCAAAACCCTCCGCCAAAAATATATAAGCTTTTTTCATAAAAATTGTACCTCCTATAATGAATTCTCAATAAAAGTATACTTCAAAAAAAGGAAATAGTCACTATATTAAGTAAATAAAACAATACAAATATTCATCCTGAATATAAAAAATCGGTCAAGAATTCTTGCAATAAATAAAAAACTATCAATCGTTTTGATTTGAAACTTTTCAGTTAAAAAAAGTATATAAAAAGCCTGAAAAAAGCCTAAAAAAATCTTGCAATACAAATAGAATCGGTGTATAATACAGTTCGCTAATAAATTTTATTTATTTTAAAATTTAAATATAAAAATTAAAAAGGAGAAAAAAATGAAAAAGAAAATTACTTTTGTCCAAGCTCTTTGTACAGCTATGGGTAACGTAATCGGTTCTGGAATATTCTTCAGAGCCAGTAGAATTCTAAATTCTACTCAAGGTAACTCTGCAACTGCAGTTCTAGGTTGGATTGTTTTAGGAGCTACCATCATATTTGCAGGATTTGCAACTGCAGTTCTAGCTAAGAGATCTACTAAACCAGGAGGAATGGTTGGATATATCGAGGAGCAATTTGGAAAAAAAGCAGCTTTTGCTGTTGGTTGGTTTATGGCTGTAATCTACATTCCTTCACTATGTGGAATACTTGGTATCGTTGCAGTTGATTTCATGACTCAGTTATTCGGAATCAATGTTTCTGTACAGGCTAAATATGCAATGGTTGCTTTAACTATTATAGCTGTTTACGGATGGAATATTGCATCTACTAAAATCGGTGCTCTTTTCTCTACATTCGCAACTTATGTAAAAGTTATGCCTCTAATAGCTATCGCTATACTTGGAATTGTTCTTGGTAAGGGAGATTCTACAATGATGGTTAAAGGTGCTGAAAATCTTGGAAGCGCTTTAGTTATCAAAGATGCTGCTACAAATATGTTTGTAACAGCTGAAAATCCTCAATTAGTAGGGTTTGCACTGTTCACAGCTCCACTTCTATCTATGGCTTTTGCTTTTGACGGATGGTTTAACATCGGAGCTATGAGAGATGAGATGGAGAATCCAGAAGTAAATCTTCCAAAAGTATTTGCATGGAATGCTGTTCTTGTAACTTTAGTTTACGGATCATATTTTGCTGCTGTTACTTTATTGATGGATCCAGCTGAAATCATGAATGCTGGAAATGGTCACGTTGGAATGATAGCTAATAAATTCTTTGGAGCTAATGGAGAGAAACTAGTTCTTACAGCGGTTGTAATCTCTGTACTTGGAACTCTTAATGCTAATGCCATGGCTGGTATGAGATATGTTCAGGCTCTTGCCAACGATGATGAGTTCCCATTTGCTAACTTCTTTAAGCAGATTAACCCTACAACTCACACTCCAATAAACGGAGCATGGTTTGCAATGGGTGGAACAGCTGTTCTATATGTTCTTTACTATCTTCAGGAAGCGTCAGGAATGTTTAAAGGAATATCTTTTGATGATGTACCTATAATGTTCGTTTCTCTTTTCCTACTACTAGTTATACTAGCTTCTCATATGGTTGCTAAGAAAGAGAATCTAGGATTCTTTACAACTTATGTAGTACCTGTGATAGCAGCAATCGGACAGATTTTCATAGTAGTTTCATTCTTTGTAACTAACTCTAACGCAGTATTATACACTATAATATCTCTTGCAATTATTGGATCTGGATATGTAGTTAAGAATTTAGGAAACTGTAAAAAAGCATAATTAAATTATGAGATTAAAAGCGGGAAATTTCCCGCTTTTTTGTTTAAACACTTTACAATTGGGTATTAAAAGAGTATAATAAACATATTAATTTTTTAAAAATAGGAAGGTGGTAATTATGAAACATATTATTGAAAAGGTTAATCACTATTCCGGACTGGCTAAGCAAAGAGAACTTTCTGAAGAGGAAAAATCAGAGAGAGAAAAATATAGAAAACTCTATATTGAAAAATTCAAAGAGCAGGTAAGAGGTCATCTGGATAACGTGAAAATTGTAGATGATAATAATGGAAGCAATTTGAAAAATTGACAAGCAGATAGAAATGATACCAATAAACCAATAACATAGTTTAAAATATAATTGAGGGGGAAAACCATGAGAAAAGTAACAGTAAAGGAACTTTACCGTAACTGGGAATCTCTTCTTGGACAAGAAGTTGAGCTTTCAGGATGGGTAAAAAAATTAAGAGATCAAAAAAGTTTCGGATTTATAGAGCTAAATGACGGATCATTCTTTAATGGGATTCAAGTTGTTTTTAATAATGAAATGGAAAATTTTGAAGAGGTAGCTCGTCTATCTATAATTTCAACTATTAGAGTAGTTGGAAAAGTTGTTGTTTCAGAGGGAAGCGGACAAAAATTTGAAGTTAAGGCTGAGACTGTAGAAGTTATTCAAAAAGCTGACTTAGATTATCCGTTACAAAATAAGAGACATACTTTTGAATACCTGAGAACAATGGCTCACTTAAGACCGAGAACAAATACTTTCAATGCAGTATTCAGAGTTAGATCTGTGTTGGCTTATGCAATCCATAAATTCTTCCAGGAGAATGAGTTCGTATATGTTCATACTCCAATCATAACTGGAGCTGACTGTGAGGGAGCAGGAGAGATGTTCAGAGTAACAACTCTAGATTTAAATGATGTTCCTAAGACAGAAGATGGAAAAGTGGATGTTTCTAAAGATTTCTTTGCTAAAGAAACTAACCTGACTGTAAGCGGACAGCTGAATGTAGAAACTTACTGTGCTGCATTTAGAAATGTATATACGTTTGGACCTACTTTCAGAGCAGAAAATTCTAACACATCAAGACACGCTTCAGAGTTTTGGATGATAGAGCCTGAAATCGCTTTTGGAGATTTAGAAGCAAATATGGATTTAGCTGAGAAAATGGTTAAATTTGTAATAAAGTATGTTATGGAAAACTGTCCAGAGGAGATGGAGTTCTTCAATAACTTTATCGAAAAAGGACTGTTTGATAAACTGAACAATGTACTAAATAATGATTTTGCTAAGCTTACATATACGGATGCCATAACTGTTCTTGAGAACTGTGGAAAGAAATTTGATTATCCAGTTAAGTGGGGAATAGATCTTCAAAGTGAGCATGAGAGATATCTTGCAGAAGAGCACTTCAAGAAGCCTGTATTCCTTATCAACTATCCTAAGGATATAAAAGCTTTCTATATGAAACTAAATGAGGATCAGAAGACTGTAAGAGCTATGGATCTTCTTGTTCCAGGAATCGGAGAGATTATAGGAGGTTCTCAGAGAGAGGACAACTTAGAGAGATTAGTTAAGAGAATGGATGAAATGAATCTGAATAAAGAGGATTACGGATTCTATCTGGATCTTAGAAGATTTGGAAGTTTCCCACACTCGGGATATGGTCTTGGATTTGAGAGAATGATGATGTATTTAACTGGTATGACAAATATCCGTGACGTAATTCCATTCCCAAGAACTCCTAGAAATGCTGAATTTTAATAGATAATATTGAGGTGAATCTATGGCAACAGGCTATATATTGCTTCTCCTTGCAATTTTAATACTGCTTCTGGCACTGTTTCCTGATAGACATAGAATAGCTAGAAAATTCAAAAGAGTGATCTCCTTTAAGGAGGTCACTTTTATCCATGAAGCACTTGTTGCGTTGGAGTATTTTCCTACTGGAGAGGAGATTAAGAAAAAAATAGATATAAAAAGCTACTCTTTAAAAAGTGATTATACAAAGGAAGAGATGGAGTATGATGTAATGACTCCTATAGGACTTCACCACCATGAGGTGAAGAGAGTTCTTATACTTCTTCACGGACTTAGAGATAGAAAAGAGGACTGGAGAGATAGAGGAAAGCTACTTGAAAATTATCTATATCTTATACAGAATAATCAGGTTGGAGAGATGGTTTTTGTTGCTCCCAACTCAGGTTTCAATGGAGAGAGTTTTTATACGAATTTTTATCATTTGAAAGATTTCAGATATGAGGAATATTTTTCAAAAGAATTTCTGCCCATGCTGAAAAAAAAATATCCCGGGGCAAAATTTGGGATAGTTGGTTTTTCTATGGGAGGTTATGGAGCATATAAATTAGGTCTTAAAAATAGTGATTATTTCTCTGTAGTAGGAAGTATTTCAGGAGCTATAAGCCTTGTAAGAATGATATTGAACCGAAGGGTTTTTAGGATTTTTAAATATATGTATATTCCCAAGATTCTTTTCAATTCCTTTGACCAACAGCATTTTATGAGAGTTTTTGGTCCTCAGGGAGCTCATATACTGAGAGAAGATCCTTACAGTATATTGAAGGTTATGGAAAGGAAAAAAATCTTAAAATTAAAATTTTATGCCAGTGTAGGTTCTGAGGATAAAAAGCCCTATCTCATGGTGCAGCAGTGGCTGGATATAGTAGGACGTATGAAGAGGCTTGAATTGGATTTTAAAGCATATGTGTACAGGGATGAGGTTCATACATGGGAATATGTTTCTAAAGATCTAAGAAACTTTCTTCGTTTTTTCTATAAGAATACAAAATAGCGAGGTAATAATGAAAAAAATTATAGATGAGATAATAGTGGTAGAAGGTAGAGATGATATTTCGGCCGTCAAGGCTGCCGTAGATGCTGAAGTTGTGGCTGTACATGGATTTTCAGTACGAAGAGGTCAAAATTTAGATAAATTGGAGACAGCATATAAAAATAAAGGGCTGATAATACTTACAGATCCTGATTATGCTGGTGAGCAGATTAGAAGAGCTATAATGTCAAGATATCCTGATTCTAAAAATGCTTATATAGCTAGGGATGAAGGGACTAAGGGCGATGATATAGGTGTTGAAAATGCCCGGCCTGAAGCTATAATAAAAGCTTTAGAAGCTGTGAAAAGCGAAGGGGTTTCTGGGAATAAAATTGAAATTTTTTCTATGGAAGACCTCATAGACAATGGTCTTACTGGAGGAAGTGATGCCAAGGAAAAAAGAGAGAAATTAGGAAAAATTCTCTCTATAGGGTATTCAAATAGTAAGCAGCTACTTTCTAAGCTTAACAGATATAATATAAGCAGAGAAGATTTTGACAGAGCCATACAAAAAATATAAAATTAAAAATCAGAAAGATTTTTGTGCTGTGCACCGAGATCTTTCTCTTTTTTAGATTTGAATAATTTATCATACAATTTTAAAATATATCCTGTTAGAAGAAGAGGGAAAAGAAAGATTCTTCCGCTGGTATCCATAATTTTTTCGTATCTTTTTTTTCTATTTTTATTCATCGATTCCTCCATGATATTGATATACAACTATAGTATACATGAAAAAATAAAATTATCAATAAAAGGATAAAAAAATCCATCAAATATAGAAAAACCTTGAATTTATCTGCTTTTTATGATATAAATAATAACTGACACGAATAACAACTTAGGAGGAAAATCATGACAAAAAAAGATTTTGCAAAATTATTAGCTGAAAAAGGTATATTTGAATCTAAGGTTGCAGCAGAGAGAAAGCTAGATGCAATTTTCGGTGAAATCGAAACTTTATTAATTTCTGGAGAGAGTGTAAACTTTATCGGATTCGGAAAATGGGAAGTTGTAGAGAGAGCTGAGAGATTAGGAAGAAACCCTAAGACAAAAGAAGAGATCAAAATAGCAGCTAAAAAAGCTATAAAGTTCAAAGCTGGAAAAAAATTGGACGATATGATAAACGCGTAATTGGAGAGATAACTCTCCTTTTTTTTTACAGAAAAATATTTGCCTAATATTGACTTCTAAAATTTTATTGGTTATAACTAGTAGTAGATAGCTTTTATATAAAATAAGTCTAGGAGGTTTAGGTTATGATTAGTTATGATATGAAAGAGATTAGGAATGTTGCATTTTTAGGTCACAGAGGTTGTGGGAAGACTTCGCTTATGGAATCTCTACTGTTTATGTCTGGAAGCGTGAAAAAAAAGGGAAGCGTGGAAGAAAAAAACACAATTTCAGATTTCGATAAAGAGGAGATGAAAAGAGCTTTCTCTATAAATACTTCTGTTATACCTATTGAGCATGGAAATCATAAATATAATCTGTTAGATACTCCTGGATACTTTGATTTTTTTGGAGAGGTATACTCTGCTATAAAAGTAGTCGGAGGAGCAGTCGTAGTTATAGATACTGAATCAGGTGTAGAGGTAGGGACAGAAAAAATATGGGATATACTTGAAAAAAATAAAACTCCTAGGTTGATATTTTTAAATAAAATGGATAAAGGGATAAAAGATTATAAAGGGATTTTAAACCAATTGAAAGAAAAATTCGGGAAAAAAGTAGCGCCTTTTTGCATACCTATAATTGAGAAAGAAGAATTTAAGGGATTTGTCAATGTTATAGAGAAAGTAGGGATGGTCTATAATGGGAAAGAGTGTATAGAAGCATCAATAGATCCTAATCTGGACATTGAAGGTACAAGGACTATGCTCCTGGAAGCGGTAGCTGAAACAGATGAAAAATATATGGAAAAATATTTTGCCGGAGAAGAGTTTACACTGGAAGAGATCAACGATGGATTGCATAGAGGTGTGTGTAGCGGAGACATAGTTCCTGTACTGATGGGATCTTCTGTAAACAATGTTGGAGTATCAACACTCCTCAATATGATGTACAGATATATGCCGACACCTTCAGAGATGAACGAGGGGAAGAGAGAGGGAAAAAATTTGGACGGAGGAAAAGAGGAGAGGGAAGTGAATGAGAATTTCCCTTTCTCAGCAATGGTATTTAAGACCTTTGTAGATCCTTTTATGGGAAAAATTTCTCTATTTAAAGTTAATTCGGGAATATTGAAAAAAGATACGGAAGTTTTAAACTCTACTCGGAACAAGAAAGAGAGAATTTCTAATATTATGTTCATGAGGGGAAATCAGCAGATTTCAGCAGATGAGGTAAGAGCGGGAGATATAGGAGCTACAAGCAAACTTCAGTTTACCCAGACAGGAGATACTTTATGTTGCAAAGAAAACCCTATAATTTATGATGGGATAGAGTTTCCTAAGCCAACACTATTCTATTCGATAGAGCCTAAGGACAAAAATGATGATGAGAAGCTGAGCACCTCCGTGCAAAAAATAATTGAGGAGGATCCAACTTTTGTTATAGAGAGAAACTCCGAAACGAAAGAGATGCTTTTAGGGTGTCAGGGCGAAAAACACCTAAATATAGCCCTTAGCAGAGCAGAAAATAAGTTTGGAGTCCATGCTTTGGCAAGTGAGCCCAAAATTCCTTATAGAGAGACAATCAGAGATAGTGTAACTGTTCAGGGAAAACATAAGAAACAATCTGGTGGAGCTGGTCAATTTGGAGATGTTCATATAAAATTTGAGCATATCGATGGTGAAGAATTTGTTTTTGTAGATGACATTCACGGTGGGGTAGTACCGAAGTCATATATTCCAGCAGTGGAAAAGGGGATTCTGGAAGGGATGAAAAAAGGTGCTTTAGCCGGATACCCAGTAATAAATATCAAAGCAACTCTTTTTGACGGATCATACCATAGTGTGGATTCCAATGAGATGTCTTTTAAAATGGCGGGAATACAGGCATTCAGAAAAGCTATGGAGCAGAGTAAACCAGTTCTTCTGGAACCTATAATGAAGATGGAAATAGTTGTGCCGGAAGAGAGTGTGGGAGATATCATGGGAGATCTAAATAAGAGGAGAGGGAAGATTTTGGGAATTGAGATGGAGGAGAGAGGGAAACAGAGAATTTTAGCTGAAGTTCCTCACAATGAGATATTAAAATACTCTCTGGATCTCAGATCTATGACCCAGGGAAGGGGAGAATTTACCTTTAAATTCTCAAACTACAGTGAAATTTATGGGCCTATTGCAGATAAAATAGTGGCGGATACCAAGAAATAAAAGATTAAAACCCAGCTTAAAGCTGGGTTTTAATCTTTTAAATCCTCTAAAATTCCAGATCTTCTGGCAATCTGCCTGTTTAATTTAAGCAGAGATAATCTCTCTTTCCTGCTTAATTTTATTTCTGAAGAATCTGAAAGAAGAATATTTTCAGATTCTGTAAGTAGTAGTCCATATTTTTTCTGAAGTTCTTCCAAGTTTTGGAGCTCTATACGAAAGGATAGGAGATCTCTGTACTGATTTTCAAGTTCTATAAATTTTTCCTGAGCTATCTCTGCTGAAGTTTTTTTTCGTATTCCCAATAATTGACAGCCCGATAAAAAAATAGAAAGTAGGGATATGAAAAATAGAGTTTTAAAAAATTTCATAGAACCTCCTAAGTTACTATTTGGATTTCAAAAGATAGTTGAGATGCTTGATTCCGATACTACTCAAAACACCAATTTTTCCAATATTATTTAAAATGGATCTCATTAAAGTCTTTCTTTTATGGAGAAAAGAGAGATAGTCCCTAATCTCACCCATTGTGTGAGCATCGCTTCCCCAAGTCTCATTTTTATTATATATTCTTTTGACATTTTTAGCAATACGGTTATTTTTTTTAGGCAGAGCATGATTGTGGGTCTCTAAAGAATCCGTTTCCCGTATAATTTTGAAAATATTTTTTTTGTTTTTAAGAAAATTTTTCTGGGCAACTCCCCTGATGTGAGGAATGGAAAGATGAACGTCGTACTCCTCAAGAAGTTCCAGGTATGTGAAAATGTCTCTGGTGGTTCTGGCCATCCTCGTAGGGTGCCTGAAAGGAGCTACTTCTTTTTTGAAAAAAGCTTCAGCAATTTCATAATTTTTGAAATAAACTAAAATTTCAAAGCCGTCCTGACATCCCAATTCTATAGCGGGGACTGCATTTATTCCTAAATCCAAAAGTTTTTTACAGCCTGAGATCTCATTGTGGTCAGCGACGGCAATGAGATAGTTTTTATCTTTTAAAAAATCTGCAATATTTTCAATTGTGATACTTCCGTCAGAATCCACAGTATGCAGATGAAGATCCAGATAAAAATCTGAAGTTTCATCTTTTATGGTATAAAACTCTTGAAAAAAATCGGATATGTCTAATTGTTTCATAATATTCTCCTTAAAATAGGGGGGATAATAGCCTGAATATGGACTCTTTAAATTTGGTCAGGATACTATTGTTGTCTTCCTGTGTGAAGATTAATGGTTGAGAGTTTAAAAGATCTTCTTTGAAGACTAAAATAATTTTTCTTGTGATATCTCCTCCGTAAAAATTGATATTAATTTCAAAATTGTTGAAAAAACTTCGATAATCGAAATTGATAGTCCCCAAAGAGGCAACCTCTCCATCCACCATGAGAAGTTTGCTATGGATGAAACCTTCAGAATAACGATAAAATTTTATTCCATATTTAGAAAGGTCCCTGGCGAAGGATTGATTTATCCAGTAAATAAAGGGGTGATCAGGTTTGTCGGGAATAATTATTTTAACTTTGACTCCTGAAAGAGAGGCTATTTTGAGAGCTTCTACAAGAGGTTCATCAGGAACAAAATAAGGGGTTTCTAAAAAAATATAGTTTTTAGCTTCTAAAACAAGTTTTAGAAAATTATCCCTTGCTGTATGGAGCTGAAAATTGGGTCCACTGCTAACTAATTGGGCATAATTTTCATTGGGGGAGCTTTCGTTTCTGAAATTTGGATAAAGAAAATTCTCTTTAGAGTCTTTTTGGATGAAATTCCAGGACAGAGAAAACTCTTTTTCTATCTCGTTGACTGTACATCCTGTGATTCTGACAGCAGTATCCCTCCATTTTCCTAAATTTCCTTTTCCAATATATTCGTTTGCTATATTAAATCCTCCAATATATCCGATTTTACCGTCTATTATGGAAATTTTTCTATGATCGCGATAGTTGGCACGAATATTTGCGATTTTTAACCAGTGGAAAAAAGATGGGGAAAAAAGTTCTACCTCTATCCCTGAATTTTTGAACTCTTTCAATTTTTTCAGGGTGAGACTGTTAGTTCCATCTAAAATAAGTCTTATCTTAATCCCTTCTTTGGCTTTTTTCATAATGGAGGAGAAAAGAGTGTTCCCCAGTTTGTCATCTTTAAAGATAAAATATTCCATATGGATAGAATTTTGTGCTTGTAATATATCCTGTATAAGATTTGCAAAAAAATCGTTTCCTGAAGTGAAAAGAGTTACATCTTTATAGGAAGTAAGTATTCCCGCCTGGGAGACTTCGAGATATTGGATGAGATGATGCCATCTTTTCAGAGATTTGAGTGGACTGTTTTTTTTATCGGGTCCGTTGTTGAAACTGAGAAAAGATTTTCCGTAAAATTTTTTAATGATTCTAGATTTTTGGAAGCTAAGCCCAAAAAAAAGATAGAATATAAAACCTGTATAGGGAGCTAAAATGAGTAGAATAACCCAAAAAATTGTATATACAGGTCTCTTTTTTTCTGTGAAAATAATAATCAAAACAAAGACGATATTGACTATGAAGAAGTAATCAATTAAAAATTTCAAAAGTAGTTCCATTGTTTCACCTCTGAAAAATATACTGTCAGATGAGAGTTTTTCCTACAAAAATTCCTAAAATAAAAGGAAGTAGAGAGAATTTTTAGAAAAGAGTATAAGGAAAATTTTTTATTAGGAGGAAAAAAATGCAAGGAAAAAACATCGAACTTATAAGAATAAATGATATGGTGCCAGATCAGCTCCCTATAATCCCCCTTATTACAAGACCTATATTCCCAAATATAATGGTTCCGATAACTTTTACAGGTGAAGATTATATTCAGACCATAACAAAAGCTCAAAGTGAGAAGAACGGATTTATGGGATTGGTTTATGCAGAGGAATTCAATGAGGAGCATTTTTTAAAATCTAAAATGTGTGACATAGGGACATCTGTGAAAATTCATAAAATTAACAATGTGGGAGAAAATGCAATTCAGGTCATAGTTCAGGGTATAACGAGATTTAAAAAGATAAAGGTATTATCTGAAAGTGAGGAAGAGCTCATCTGGGCAGTGGAGCATCACAGGGAGAAAGAGGAAGTTCCCAGTGATGAAGTGAAGGCATATATGCTGGCAATAATGGGAACCTTGAAAGAGATATTCAAACTCAATCCTATTCTTCAGGAAGAACTTAGACTTCTTATGAGCCACGTTACCTATGACAGGCCAGGGATTTTGATCGATCTGATCTCTTCTATGCTCAAGGCAGAAGCTAAAGAGTTGGAGGAGTTGTTGGAGGAGTTTTCTTTGGAAAATAGATCGAAAAAACTTCTCATAATGTTAAAAAAAGAACTTGAAATCTCTGAACTTCAAATGAAGATATCCAAGGAGATAGATGATAAAATAAGCACCCAGCAGAAAGAATTTTTTCTTAGAGAACAGCTAAAACTTATAAAAAGAGAGCTGGGCTTGGAACAGGATGAAAAAGACAATGAGCTGGAGAACATCCAAAAGAGATTGGGGGAGATAACTCTTTCAACAGAAGCCAAAGAAGTTGTAGATGAACAGATGAGAAAACTGGCTCTTATAGATAAAAATTCCCCGGAATATCATGTTACAAGATCTTACATTCAATCTATAGTTGAGCTTCCTTGGGGAGTATATTCTCAGGATAAGGTGGACATAAAAAAAGCCAAGCAGATTTTGGATAGGGATCATTATGGACTAGAAGATGTGAAAAATAACATTTTGGAATTTATAAGCACCATTGTAAAAACAGGAAATGTCAGCGGAAGTATATTGTGCCTCGTAGGACCTCCTGGAGTTGGAAAGACATCCATAGGAAAATCTATAGCTTCCTCTCTTGGAAGAGAGTTCTACAGATTTTCTGTGGGAGGTATGGTAGATGAAGCTGAGATAAAGGGGCATAGAAGAACCTATGTGGGAGCCATGCCAGGAAAAATAATTCAAGCTCTGAAAAGAGTTGGGAGATCGAACCCTGTAATAATGATAGATGAGATAGATAAGATAGGGAACTCTTTTAGAGGAGATCCTGCATCGGCCCTTCTGGAAGTTTTGGATCCTGAGCAGAATAGAGATTTCTTAGATCACTACTTAGACGTAAGATATGATCTTTCCAAAATTCTTTTTGTAACCACGGCAAATCAGTTGGATACTATCCCTAAACCTCTTTTGGATAGAATGGAACTTATTCAGCTACCTGGATATATAATGGAAGAAAAAATAGAGATAGCTAACAGACACCTTATTCCGAAACAGCTTCTTGAAAATGGGATGACTAAAAGTGAGATAGGATTCAATAAAAAAGGTTTGGAATTTATAATAGAAAAATATGCCAGAGAAGCTGGAGTTAGAAATTTAGAGAAAGCTATAAGGAAGATTATGCGTAAAGTCTCCTTAAAAATAGCTCAAGGAGAGAGCAAAAAAGTTCAGGTAAATGAAAAAAATGTAGAAACATATCTGGGATTACCTCTTTTTTCGGCAGAAGAACTCTATCAGAAAGAGATTCCAGGAGTTACCTTGGGGCTGGCGTGGACATCTATGGGAGGAGAGACACTTTACATAGAGGCCATATCTGTGAGTAAGATGGGGGAAGGATTCAAACAGACTGGGCAGTTGGGTGATGTGATGAAAGAGTCCTCAGAAATAGCTTACTCCTATGTGAGGTCCCATATTTGCGATTATAACCAGTGTCAGGCAGATGGGAAAAATTTCTTTGAAACCAATAAAATCCATCTCCATGTTCCTGAAGGAGCAACTCCAAAGGATGGACCATCTGCGGGAATAACTATGGCTCTTGCTCTCTATTCCCTGGCAGTAAATAAACCTGTAAAAAAAGGAACGGCCATGACTGGAGAACTTACTCTTACAGGGAAGGTTCTTCCTATAGGAGGGTTAAAAGAAAAAGTTATAGCTGCTAGAAGAGTTAAGGTTTTTGAACTTATTATACCTAAAGCAAATGAGAAAGATTTTGAAAAACTTCCTGAATATCTCAAAAAAGATATAAGGGTACACTATGTGGATTATTTTGAGGATGTAATAAAAGCAGCTTTTTAATTAAAAATCTTGAGAAAATCCTATCTTTGAGATATAATTAGTAGTGGAACAAAAGCATAAATGGGAAGGAATGAGGGTGTCATATGAGCATAGCCGATAAATTAGAACAGAAAGAAAAAATTAATCTTGTTTTGGGGGATTATTTTTTAAAAAATACTGGAATGCCCTCTAGAACTGTTCTATCCAATCTTTTTTATATGAATTTTCCTGTAGAAAGAAAAGAGCTGATTACAGATAGAAACTCTTTTTTTAATATATCACAGGCATTTTTAGATTTCGGGATAGGGAACAGGGGGATTCTTGTAAATAGTATAGTTCAGCACTATATGGGAAATTCTGATAGAATTTCAAAATTTAAAAAATTTATTTTTTCCAACAGAGTGGAGAGCATAATAAGTTTGGATTATGATATGATGCTGGAAAAGCATTGCGGAGAATATATAAACAAAATCTCTTTTCAAAGTCCGGAGGCAAAAGACAGCAGTAAGATAAGGTATTATAAATGTTTCGGAGATGTAGAGACACCTCAGGAACTGATAGTAAGCGGTCAGGATTTTAAAAAATTTACCATACTGTCATACTATAAAAAATATATAGAAAAACTTAAAAAAGAGTTCACTGATAGAAAAACTATTTTTTTTGGATGTGATCTCGAGAATAGTGATCTTATAGAATTTTTCACTTTTTTATTGAAGGATTTGGATAGGGGAGAATTGAAACCGATCTATTTCATAACAGGAGAGAAGGAATATTCAGAAAGGGCTTTGGAATTCCTTGAAAGATTCAATGTTGAAATATTGGGAGATGAACTCCATACTTTTAAAGAAAAAAATATCGATGTGGAACTGAATGAGAAGGTTGAGGAGTTCGAACAGCTTGAAATATTTCAGGAAAACAAAAAATTGGAGTTAAAAAATGAAGAGATTTCAGAAAAAAATGAAAAAATAGTTCTGAAAAATGGTTTTAGATTAGAAACTGCCCCAGAACTTCAGTTTAATTCTCTTCATCTTTATAAAAACCCTATAAAATTTAATAATATACCTGAAATTTCAGAGGAGAAAATAGTTTTTAAAAATGATAATCCCAACATCAGACTGGGAGATGAGCAAATTTTTGGAGTAAAACTGAAACTGATCTCCTCTGGAATTGGAAAATTTTTAGAATTGAAGAGCAGAGAGTTTAAAATAAAAATTTCTGTAGTTCTAAATAAAGACGGGAGCATCTATCTGGAGAATGATTATCTGGAATATGAGATATTTTCCAATCTCTCTTTCCAAAGGATGAAAAATGTAATTGAATTTTTTATAAGTTTTTTCTCAGGTATTCATCTGTCTATAAATTCTGATAAAATCAAGGGAGAGTTGAACCTTCACAATAGATTGCAGATGCTGAAATTTCAGATAATGAGAGAAAGCTATTCTAACTACAATTTTGTCAGTGAGAAAATCCTTTTGGCAGAAGAAAAAAAATTCTATAGCAGTTCTTTGAGTTATTATGAAAATTATCTGCTTTGGAGCTACCTCAACGGAAATAAGATAGAAACATGGGGAAATTTGGAGCTGGATTCTCCTCTGGACCTTCAAGGATGCAGTGAAATAGTTTTAGAGAGAGAGCACCCGATTAGATTTAAAAGTGGAAACGGAATACTGATAGAAAGAGTAACCGTTCCTGAGATAAAAGAAAATTCAAAGACGACTCAGCTTATGAAAAAAAGAATGAAAATTGAGATGGAGATAAGGAATGTATAATATGAAGTTGGACAGAGAACAATTTTTCAAGGAGTTTACCATAAGTGAAGAATATTTCCAAAGTACCGGATTGAATTGGAATGAGCTTGAAAAGATATATTATGATTATTTGAAGCTGATACCTTTCCTTGAAAAGGAAGCGGAGCATATAGTTTCAAAACTTATAGATATTGAACGTTCCCATTCTGTGAGAAGAAGGGTGAAAAAGCCCAAACATCTTATAGAAAAAATAATAAGAAAGGGTGCTAAGTATGCAGAGAGAGGAATCTCTTTAGATAATTATAAAGAGATAGTTACAGATCTTATAGGAATAAGGGTTTTGCACCTTTTTAAAGATGACTGGCAAGATATCCACCATGAGATTACAAATTTGTGGGAGTTGAAGGAAACCCCCCAGATAAATCTAAGAAGAGGCGACAATATAGATGAAATTGTAAATGAACTCAATTGTGAAGTGGTCATAAGAGATCATGGATACCGTTCTGTCCATTATCTCATCCAGATTCTTGTTACGAAAAATGTTAAGGCTTTGGTAGAAATACAGGCGAGGACAGTTTTTGAAGAAGCTTGGAGTGAGATAGACCATATAACAAGATATCCTTATGATATGGATAATCCCATACTTGTTGAGTATTTAGCTATATTCAATAGAATAGTTGGAAGTGCAGATGAAATGGGGACTTTTCTAAAAAAAATGAAAAAAGAGGTAACCTTTCAAAAAGCGGGAGATCCTGAAAAGAGAGAACTGGACATAAAATTCAGATAATTTAAGAAGGGGTAGAAAGAGTATTCTTTTGAAAAAGAACTCTTTCTACTTTTTTTATTGAAACATAGAAAAACCACCCAGAGAAATCATTTATAAAATAAATCAAAACCCGATATTTATTATACAAAAATGAATTTACAAAATGGTTGACTTATTTATAACGGCCAGTTATAATGAATTCAAGATAGCTTTATCGCTTCAACAAAAAACAATTTGAAACAAAACTGAATGAAAGGTAGCTAAAATGAAACAAATGATACTGTCAAATAATCCTAAGGTGAAAAATGAATTAAATAATTTAAAATTTGAAGGAAATTTCGATTTTAATGTAGAAATAGGTTACCTAGATGTTCTTTGCAGAGCTAGAAATTTGATACATTTAGGTCATACACTTCTGACCCATCCTCTTTCTGGGAGCATAAAGCCCTCAGAAACACCATATAAGAGCATTGTTCTTTCAGAGAAACCTGGAAAACTCGATTATCAGTCTATGGAAATTATAGAGGACTCAATAGAGTTGGCAAAACAGATGATAGAGGGAAGTAGGAAAAGGATTTATACAGATAAGATTAGAGAAGATTTTCAATTGGTAGATTATGCTTTATTGCAAAATGCCTTAGAAAGTATAAATCAATTTAGATAATTTAATTATAAAACTTTAAAAAATATGGAGGGAATTATGCACAATGTTGTCTATGATCTCATTATAATCGGTGCAGGACCGGCAGGAATGTCAGCTGCACTATATGCTGGAAGATCAAAATTGAATACTCTTATAATAGAGAGAGGAGCAGGAGGAGGACAGATAGCTATTACAGATGAAGTGGCTAACTATCCGGGGTCAGTTCATCATGAGGGATCAATAGAAACCTCAGGTCCAGATCTTGTAAAAAGAATGATGGAGCAAGCTATGCACTTTGGAGCTAAAAAAATAGCTGCTACAGTAAAAGATGTAGATTTTAGTGGAAAAATAAAAAAGTTAACAACAGTAGACGGAACAGTTTATTCGGCTAAGTCAATTATAATAGCAACTGGAGCTCTTCCTAAAAAATTAGGATGTCCTGGAGAAGCTGAATTCACAGGTAAAGGAGTATCTTATTGTGCAACATGTGATGCGGATTTCTTTACAGATATGGAAGTTTTCTGTGTAGGTGGAGGATATACTGCAGTGGAAGAAGCTATGTATCTTTCGAAGTTTGCAAGAAAAGTTTCTCTTGTAGTTAGAAAAGATCATGTGAGATGTGCTCAAACGGTTTTAGATAAAGCGATAGCAAATCCAAAAATAGAAATTCTTTACAACACAGAAATTCTTGAGATAAAAGGAGATGGAATTGTAGAGAGTGCTGTTATATATAACAACAGAACGGGAGAGACTAGAGAGCATTTTGCAGATGAAAATGACGGAACATTTGGAATATTCATGTTTATAGGTTTCAATCCAAATACAGATTTATTTAAGGGACATGTAGCGATTGATGACTGGGGATATATACCAACAGATGAAAATATGGCAACAAACGTAAAAGGAATTTATGCGGCAGGAGATTTAAGACCTAAACTTTTAAGACAGGTAGTAACAGCAGCAGCTGATGGAGCGATAGCAGCCACAGCAGCAGAAAAATACTTAGATGAGCACTTCGGAGATGAAGATTACTTATACTAGGATTGGAAGCTTTAAATTTTATTAATTTTATAAAGATTAAAGAGATTAAATTTAGGAGGTAAGAAAATGTTTGAGTTAGACAAAGACAATTTTGACTCTCATGTAATTGAGAGTAAAGAGCTAGTTTTAGTAGATTACTACAGCAACGGATGCGTTCCGTGCCAGGCTCTATTGCCACAGTTGGAAGCTTTAGAAGGTGAATTTACAGGGAAAATTAAATTTCTAAAGTACAATACTTCTAACGGAAGAAGACTTGCAATCAGAGAGAAAATCTTAGGACTTCCGACAATTGCAATCTATCACAATGGTGTAAAAGTTCAAGAAGTAACTAAGGACGATGCTACGATAGAAAATATCAAAGCCATGATAATGAAAAATCTGTAATAGGGAATAGGGAAAAATTTTTCTTAAATATTAAAGGGTGCAAAAAATTTAAATAGAGGGGGTTTTCAATTGCGTTTAGAAATTGGAGAAATCATTATTAATGATGTTCAGTTTGGAAATATTTCCAAGGTTGAAAAAGGTGTGCTATACGTCAATGCTGAGGAAGTAAGAAAAATCGTTTTAGAAGACGAGAAAATTGCGGACATTAAAGTTGAACTTGCGAGACCGGGAGAATCAGTAAGAATTACTCCGGTGAAAGATGTTATCGAACCGAGAGCAAAAGTATCTGGAAGAGGAGGAATATTTCCAGGTGTTATAGCAAAAGTTGATACAGTAGGAGAAGGAGTTACTCATGTACTTAAAGGTGCAGCTGTTGTAACTTGTGGAAAAATAGTAGGATTCCAAGAGGGAATAGTTGATATGACTGGTCCTGGAGCTGAATATACACCATTCTCAAAACTTAATAATGTATGTTTAGTTATCGAGCCAGCAGAGGGAATATCACAATATGATTATGAAGCTGCTGCAAGAATGGCAGGATTTAAAGTTGCAACATATTTTGGAGAACTTTCAAAAGATTTAACTCCAGACAATAAAATTTCATATGAGACTAAGACACTTTTAGAGCAAGCTAACGAGTATCCAGATTTACCAAAGGTTGGATATGTATATATGCTTCAAACTCAAGGGCTTCTCCATGATACATATGTTTATGGTGTAGATGCTAAGAAAATAGTTCCTACAATTCTTTATCCAACTGAGGTTATGGATGGAGCTATCGTAAGTGGAAACTGTGTTTCAGCTTGTGACAAAAATACAACTTACCACCATATAAATAATCCAATTATCAAATCATTATACGCTAAGCATGGAAAAGAGATTAACTTCATGGGAGTTATCATAACTAATGAGAACGTTTATCTTGCTGACAAAATGAGATCTTCAGACTGGACAGCTAAACTTTGTAAGCAGATGGGACTAGACGGTGCAATCGTTTCTCAAGAGGGATTCGGAAATCCAGATACAGATCTAATAATGAACTGTAAAAAAATAGAAGCAGAGGGAGTTAAAACTGTAATCGTAACTGATGAGTATGCAGGAAGAGATGGATCTTCTCAATCGCTAGCAGATGCAGACAAAGCTGCTGATGCAGTGGTAACTGGAGGAAATGCCAACGAAATGATAACACTTCCACCAATGGAAAGATTGATTGGAATGGTAGATTATATAGATACTATAGCTGGAGGATTTGATGGATCACTTCAACCAGACGGATCTATAGTTGCAGAGATACAAGTTATCACAGGTGCTACAAATGAATTAGGATTTAACAGATTAACAGCTAAAATGTACTAATAAATATTTAGAATACAAAATACAAAATAAAAATTGGGAGGATACAATGAACATTTTTGATAATAAAAAAGTTGTTATCATTGGGGATAGAGATGGAATTCCTGGTGAAGCAATAAAAGAATGTGTTGAAACAGCTGCAAATACGCAAGTTATGTTTGCTGCTACAGAATGCTTTGTCTGAACGGCTGCAGGTTCCATGGATTTGGAAAATCAGAAGAGAATTAAAGCATTAGTTGATGAGCACGGAGCAGAAAACATAGTGGTTGTTTTCGGAGCTGCGGAAGCAGAAGCGGCAGGACTTGCTGCTGAAACTGTAACAATAGGAGATCCTACATATGCAGGAGCTCTAGCAGGAGTAGAGTTAGGACTTACTACTTACCATGCACTGGAAGAGGAGTTTAAAAACTCAGTAGATCCAGCTGTTTATGATGAACAGGTTGGAATGATGGAAATGGTTCTAGATGTAAATGAAATTTCAGGAGAGATGAATAAAATCAGAACTGAGCATTGCAAATTTTTATAATTTGCTTGGACATTATAGACACAGAAACTAATACTTTAAAAATTTAGGGGAATAAGGAGTAATAAAATGGCAAAATTAAGAGTTGTTCATTATATTAATCAATTCTTTGGAGGTATTGGGGGAGAAGAGAAAGCAGATTTCAGACCAGAGATGATCGCTGGTGCAAAAGGACCTGGAACAGCTCTTCAAGCTCAATTCAAAGATGAGGCAGAAATAGTTAATACTATTATCTGTGGAGATTCTTTCTTCAATGAGAATTTGGAAGAAGCAAAAAAAATAATTATGGATATGATTAGAGAAGCAAAAGCTGATCTATTTATAGCGGGACCTGCTTTCAATGCTGGAAGATATGGTGCTGCATGTGGAACGATAGCTAAAATGGTAAAAGAGGAATTAGGGATTCCTGTACTTACTGCAATGTATGTGGAAAATCCAGGTGTAGATATGTTTAGAAAGGATCTACATATAGTAGCAACTAAAGATTCAGCTGCAGGAATGAGAGAGGCAGCTCCAGTAATGGTTAAGCTAGCTCTTAAAATGGCGCATGGAGAAGAAATTTTATCTCCGGAAGAGGAAGGATACCACGTGAGAGGTATCAGAAAGAATTACTTTGCAGAAAAAGTGGGAGCGGAGAGAGCCGCAGATATGTTAGTTAAAAAGCTGAATAGTCTTCACTTTGTAACTGAGTATCCAATGCCAAGTTTTGACAGAGTTGAGCCAGGAAAAGCTGTAAAAGATATGAAAAACGCTAAAATAGCCCTTGTAACTTCAGGAGGGATAGTTCCAAAAGGAAACCCAGAGAGAATAGAAGCCTCTTCAGCTACTAAGTACGGAGAGTATTCTATAGATGACATGGGAGAAACTGCCCATGGAGGTTATGACCCTGTTTATGCCAATGCAAATCCAAACAGAGTTGTACCAGTAGATGTAATGAAAGATCTTAAGGCTGAGGGAATAATAGGTGAGATATACCCTTACTACTATACAACAGTAGGAAATGGAACTTCAGTTAAAAATTCTAAAGCTTTTGCCACAGAGTTTGCAGGGAAACTAGTTGCTGATGGAGTTGACGCAGTTATACTGACGTCCACTTGAGGAACTTGTACTCGTTGCGGAGCAACGATGGTAAAATCAATAGAAGCAACAGGAATTCCAGTTGTGCATATCGCTACAGTTGTACCGATTTCACAAACAGTTGGAGCTAACAGAATAGTTCCGGCAGTAGCAATTCCATTCCCTCTAGGAAATCCAGCATTGGATGAAGCAGAGGAGAAAAAACTGAGAAGAGAGATTGTTATGAAGTCTATAAGAGCTCTTCAGACAGAAGTTACTGAGCAAACTGTATTTGACAAATAATTTCAAAAAGTGTTTTTGAAATAACTGATATGCTTGAGGAGTAGAGAAGTGTCTCACTTCTCAGGCATTTTTTTAGGTAAGATTTTGTAGGGGAAAATTATGATTAAAAAGTGGAGGGAAAAATGAATTATCCAGTTTTGAAAAGTGCTGCCTATGCCTTAGTGCACACACCTGATATGATATTACACAACGGAACGACTCAAACTACAGAGGCTATTGTAAATCCAGAATCTGAGTACTTAAAAAATATAAGAGATTCATACAGAAGTTATGAAGATGTTTTAGCTTATGCACCTAACCAAACATATATAGGAAATATCCATCCAGAAGAACTGAAAGCTCTTGGAAAAACTTGGATGGATGTAAAAGTAGAAGCTAAAAGACATGGAAAAATGGGAGAGATAGTTCCTCAAGATGAATTTATCGCAATGATAAAAATTTCTGACGTATTCGGACTTGTGATTCTTGAAGAAAAATTTGCTGCAGCAATAAAAGAGAGATGTACAGGTTCAGATCTGTTCTATCCTAAAGATTTAGAAAAACTTACTGGAGTTAATCCTGCTGAAATAGAAAAAGCTGTAAATGAAGAGCATGCAGAACCAATGTATCAAGATGACGTGCTAGTTGGATGTGTAAAAAAAGCCCATGATGTAGATGTAAACCTAAATGCCCATGTAATATTTGAAAATCTTGTGGTAAAAGCCTCTGGAATCATAGCTTTCAGAAACCTTATTTCAAAATCTGGACTTAATCCTGCAGATGTAGATTTTGTAATCGAGTGTTCAGAGGAAGCTTGTGGAGATATGAATCAGAGAGGTGGAGGTAACTTCGCTAAGGCTATAGCTGAACTTTGTGATGCCACAAATGCTACTGGTTGCGATATCAGAGGATTCTGTGCTGCACCTACTCACTCGCTTATAACTGCTGCATCTATGGTTCAAGCTGGAACTTATGACAATGTTGTTATAGTTGCAGGAGGAGCTACAGCTAAACTTGGAATGAACGGTAAAGATCATGTGAAGAAAGGACTTCCAATTTTAGAAGATGTTCTTGGAGCATTTGCAGTTTTAATTTCTAAAAATGATGGAGTTAATCCAATCATCAGAACTGATTTGGTAGGAAAACATACAGTGGGAACTGGATCATCACCTCAAGCTGTTATGAATGCCCTTATTTCTATGCCACTTGAAAAAGCTGGATTAAAAGTTACAGATGTGGATAAGTATTCAGTGGAAATGCAAAATCCAGATGTTACAAAACCAGCAGGAGCAGGAGATGTTCCAGAAGGTAACTATAAGATGATAGCCGCTATTGGAGTAAAAAGAGGCGATATGGATAGAGGGGCAATCAATGAATTTATGGAAAAACATGGAATGCCAGGATGGGCTCCAACTCAAGGACATATTCCATCAGGAGCTCCATATTTAGGATTTGCTATAGATGACTTGACAACTGGAAATATGAATAGAGCTATGATTGTTGGAAAAGGATCGCTTTTCTTAGGAAGAATGACAAATCTGTTTGATGGTGTATCGATTATTTTAGAGAGAAATACTGGGGTTACAGCTGAAAAAACAGGAGAAAATTCTGATATAAATGGAGAAATCAAAAAAGCAGTTGCTGAAGCTATGAGAGAGTTTGCAGCTCAACTTTTAGGAAAATAGGAGGAGTTTTGATGGATATAAAAAAATTAGTCGGAGAAACTTTTCTAGAAGCCGCTGACTATATTGAGGGAAAAATCAGTGGAAAAAAAGTAAAGATAGGAATTACAACTCTTGGGAGTGAACATGGAGTAGAAAACATGCTATCTGCTGCCCGAATGGCAGCTAGAAACCCAGGTATAGAAGTTATCCTCATAGGACCTAAAAATGAGACGGGATTAGTTACCCATGAGACAGAATGTGAAAATGAGGCACATAATATTATGGAGGAACTACTTGATAAAGTTGAGATAGATGCCTGTGTAACTATGCACTATAATTTTCCAATAGGAGTTTCAACAGTGGGAAGAGTTATATCTCCTGCAAAAGGACGTGAGCTTTTCATAGCCACTACAACTGGAACATCTTCCACTGACAAAACAGAAGCTATGGTGAAAAATGCTGTATATGGAAATATTGTAGCAAAAGCCTGCGGAATAGAGAATCCTACAGTTGGAATACTCAATGTAGATGGAGCAAAAGCTGTAGAGAGAGCTCTGAAGACCTTAGCTGGAAATGGTTATGGTATAAACTTTGGAACTTCTGGAAGAGCCGACGGGGGAATATTGATGAGAGGAAACGATCTGCTCACAGGAAGTGTGGATGTCATGGTATGTGATTCTCTGACTGGAAATATTCTTATGAAAATGTTCTCATCTTTCTCAACTGGCGGAAGTTATGAGGCCACAGGATTCGGATATGGGCCTGGAGTAGGATTCGGATATGAGAGAAAAATTATGATAGTTTCCCGTGCTTCTGGGGCAGCAGTGGTAAAAGGAGCCATTGAGTATGCAGCTGATCTTGTCCGTGGAAACTACAATAAAGTATTGGCTCAGGAAACTGTAGCAGTAAAAAAAGCCAAATTTGATGAGCTTTGTGAAAAAATAAAAGTATCCAATAAACCAGCTGAGTCAGTTCCAAAAGCTGCGGAACTTCCTAAAGAGATTGTGACTTATCAAATTTCTGGAATGGACGTAATGGATTTGGATGATGCAGTTGAAGTTCTTAAAGGTGCTGGAATTTATGCTGAATCAGGGATGGGGTGCACAGGTCCTATAGTTCTTGTGAATGAAGCTAAAGGTTCAAGAGCTGCTAAGATACTTCTTGAAAAAGAATTTATATCTCAATAATATATGGTAAAGAGGAAAGAGATGACTATTTTGATTAATGGTCATCTTTTTTTTTGTTTTGATTGATTTTTTAAAATGAAAAAATCATTGAAAAAGTTGTATGTGAAATTTTTATACAAGAACTTTACTTTTGTTTGAAAAGTGTGATAAAATCTAGAATGGTGACAGCTATGTCATGAAGTTGAAAATAAATTTGTTAATGTGAAGGGGAAATTGATGAAGAAGATTGTTATACTGCTTCTACTTACGCTATCAACTGCTGTATTAGGGGAAAAAATAAGGATAGGTCTAATCCAAAATGAGTTTACACAGACCACTGTCCATGAAAAAAATCTCAGTGATTACCTCTCTGGACTTCTGAAAGAGGAATTGAAAATTCCTGTTGAAGAAGTGAAAGGAGAATGGAGAGAACTTTATGAGATGTTTGAAAAAGGAGAGTTGGATATGCTCGCTCCTGTAGAAAGAACTCAGTCACTGGCAGAAGTGGCATTGTTTTCTGAAAATCTATATTCCCAAAGTTTTTATGTTGGATCTAATAGCCTGGAGATTCGAGAGATAACACAGCTTCAGAATAAAAAAATATTTACATTAAAAAACACATATTATAAGGAAGTGTTAGATCAGATATTGAAAAATGCAGATATAAAATCTGAAATAATTGAAACTGATGATATTTATGAGTACGGGAATGAGATTGTTGCTCTTCCGGAAACATTAGTTCAGGGTCTTAGCTCAAAATTCAGAGTGGGAGTTTTGCCTTCTACAGCTATAATGGCACATAAAAATCAGGAAGAAAATATCGCTAAGATAAATAAAATACTGAGAAATAAGTATAGATTAGCCATAGGAAACCACAAGAGTGCAGTAGAGAAAGAGATAAGATATAGGGCTTTTCTCAGATCCCTGACTCCGGAAGAGAGGGAATATTTAAAAAGCCTTCAGGAGATAAATGTTTCCTATGAGGAATTTGCTCCGGTGAGCACATATCTTAAAGAGGAGAAAAAATATACTGGTCTTACCCCCATAATTCTTGAGAAAATTTCAAAAAATTTAGATTTTAAAATAAATGTTGTAAATGCACCTCTTGATTCTTGGGAAAAAATATTTAATCTTTTTAAAACAGAAAAAAGCGATCTTCTATCCATGGCTAAAACTGAGAGCAGGGAGAAAAGATTTCTGTTCTCTAAAAAGATAATGGATCTGAAAATTTATAAAATAAATACTAAAAATTATTTAACTTCTGAAGAAATCGAGAAAATAGGAGTAGTAAAAAATTCTATAGAGGAAGATCTTGCACAGAAATATTATCATCCTGAAGAGATTATATCCTATACCAATATTGGAGCCATGTCCAAGGATTTTAAGAGGGGAAAACTCAGCGCCATTTTAACCTTTGATGACAAATTGGTGGATGGAATTGATTATAGTAGCGAAGTATTTCATTATGTTCCTATGAATTTGGCTTTTTCTCTCAAAAATAGAGATTTAAAAACTATTTTTGATAAATCCCTCCTCTATCTGATAGATAGAAATAGTGTTATAGAAGAATTCAGACTGAAAGAGAGGGAGCTTCTCCAGCAGAAAGCAGATATGGTAACCAGATACTCCACGTGGCTAAAAATTCTTGCTCTGCTCCTGTGTCTTGGAATCTATAAAATATATCACTCTAAAAAAATGGTGGAGTTGGCTTTTGTGGATTCTCTCTCTAAACTAGGAAATAGATATAGTTTTGAGAAGTTCTGTGAATTGATGAAAGACAATAATGGAGTGGCGATAGTTATAGATTTAGATAATTTTAAAAATGCCAACGACACCTATGGTCATGCTGTTGGAGATGAGATAATAGCATATTGTGCTCAAATATTTAAAAAGTTTTTTCAGTACAGTAGAGTTTTTAGAATTTCTGGAGATGAGTATTATGCATTTATAGACATGGAAAATCATGAAAATATGCTGAAAAAATTGAAAAAAGAGATAGATGAGAGAACATATTTAAAAAAGCATCAGATTTCATGTAGTATAGGATATTGTATAAAAAATACTGAAGATGATATTGCAAGGTGTTTTAAACATGCTGATATGGCTATGTATCAGGCGAAATGTCTCAAGGGAACAGGTTATTTTAAAGCTACCGAAGAGTTTATAGAGAAGAATATAAAAGATACTTTTATAAGAGAAAATATTGAAAGATGCCTGAAAGATGAATTTTATCCCGTGTTTCAGCCGAAAATTTCAGTGGTAGATTCTAAAAAAATCATTGGTGCTGAAGCCCTTTCTAGGTGGGGAAACCCTAAGATGGGAGTGATATCTCCAGTGGATTTTATACCTATAGCAGAGAGTATGGGGATAATAAATAAAATAGATTTGAAGATAGCTGAAGACTCAATAAGACAGCTGAGAGAGTGGTTTGACCTGGGGCTTATAAGGGAGGATTTTGTACTTTCATGCAATGTATCTATGCAGACTTTTGAAAATGAGGACATAGGATCAACATTTGAAAAACTTTTGAAAAAATATAGGATTCCTGGAAAAAATGTAGAGTTAGAAATAACAGAAAGTATAATATCTAAAAATATGACAGAGACCCTTGAAAAATTAAAGACTTTGAAAAATATGGGGATAAGCCTTTCGCTGGATGATTTTACTGCGGGGCATTCTACAGCTGGAATACTTCCGTTATTGCCTATAGATATAGTGAAATTTGACAGATCTCTGATTCTTTCCATGGGTAAGGAGAAAGAGAAGGGGAGTAAAGTTTATGTTTCTCTGATAAATCTTATAAAAGACATGGGGCTCACCATAACCGCTGAAGGGGTAGAAAAAACCGAAGATTATGATTTCCTTAAACAAAATGGAGTAGAGTATGCTCAGGGATTTCTTTTTGGAAAGCCTGTTAAAGAGATTGAGTTCAGAGAGAATTTCTTAACTTCAGAGATAATAATTTAAAATGGGCCATACTGAAGTTTAGCAATCAGTAAGAAGCTTGATAATATTTTTTTGATAATTTGTTGACAGGATAGGTATAATGTGATATACTAATTCTTGTCTGCGGGAATAGCTCAGTTGGTAGAGCGTCAGCCTTCCAAGCTGAATGTCGCCAGTTCGAACCTGGTTTCCCGCTCCAAATATGCGTCATTAGCTCAGCTGGTAGAGCACACGACTTTTAATCGTGTTGCC
>JBOFCM010000123.1:0-3692 GCA_051646055.1 Fusobacteriaceae bacterium | reverse complement strand
TTCGGTCCTCCCTAAATTCCAGTTTTATGGGAAGATAGACGGAGATTCCCAAAAGAGATATCCCCATAAGGAGAAAAGCCCCTTCTCTCAGACCCAGTATTGAGATTATCAGAGTCAGGAAGGTAAGCAGATAGAAGACTAAATTTATTTTAAAAATACTCATAATAAACTGCTGGGACTGGGCGGAGATATTTTTTTTTCTGATTACCTTCATGGCCCACAGGAAGATACAGATAGTAAGAAGAGTATGGAGAGCGAGTCCCTCCCTACTTCTGCTTAGATATCGGTAACTCAGATTGGAGATAAAGGTGATGGCAGAGATTATTCCCAAGATGTTCAATCCCTGCTTCTTCATAACTTTCTCTCCCATTAAAAAGAGTGATAGGAGGAATAGGAGATAGAGGGGAACTGAAGAAAAATCTTTCCTAAAAATAGAGTATCCTGCTCCCCAGTTCATAAGGGTAGCGGCAGAGACAGGAAGGAGGTAAAAAAACCAGTTCTTTATCTCACTTCCACTTTTTTTTATAAAAAAACAGTAGGCAAGAAAAGCTGAATAGATAACTCCAGCTCCTGCATATAAAACTGCAACAGTTCCCCCATGCAACCTTGCAAACAGAGCTGCCCCCAGGGAGAGCACTGCTATATTCAAGGTCCAGAGAGGATAAAATCTCTCCACACAGGAGAATATTAGGATAGAAAATCCCCAGGTGAGAAAAAGCCGGTAGGAATCTGCCCCTGTCTGATATATCTGACCAAAGAGGGCAAAGAGGCTTCCCGTGAAAAAAGATGCAAAAAAGAGAGATATCTGTCTATATCTCTCTCGCTTTTCCCAAAAAAACCATCCACCTATCCCCACACTCATAAGGGAGAGAGGAATGGAGAGCTTCTCCATGTTTCCCATGCCTCTCCAGTTATATGCTATAAAAAATGAGACTCCGCTCATAAAAAAAACTATTGAAAAATAAAATAAAATATTTTTAAGTTTGTCTCTCATAGTCAGCTCCAGACTCTATTTTTTTCAGTTTCAAGATATCTATCTAGAAGAAATTCTGAAATAATAACACTGGAACTGAGATAGAGTTTAGCCTCACTCTTGGTAATATGCTCTTCAGGAATCTCATCTATTCCATTGATAACCAAAGTAAGTCCCTCCATAATTTTTTTCAGATCCATCTCAACTTTCAAATTTTCAAAAGAGCTCTTTAAATCTCCATCTATATATTCCAATCCAGATCTCTCCGAAAGATCTTTTACCAACATCTCCAGCATAATCCTAGAGTCCTGAACAGCTTCGCTGTAATCCTGGGACTTCATTTTTTTTATAATCTCATCCATACAACGATCTGCATACTCTTTAGAGTATCTACCTTCTCTTTTTACCTTCATTTTTTCCCCCTCGGTTAATGAGATATTTACTCAAGTATGCCTCAACATCCCATTTTATTCAAGGAGAAAATTTTAATTTAGGGAAACTGCAACCTGGTCAGAAGATGGTTCCAGATTTTCAACCATATTGTTTATCCATTTACCAGAACGGTAACGTCTTGTAAGAAGGAAACATTTTATAAGTTCCTCTATGGCAGTTAGGGCAATTACATAATAAACAGGAAGTTTAAAATAGAAAGCTCCTATAAAAGCCAGAGGTATACCTATTCCCCAAAGAGTTATTCCCTGGATAATAGAACCGTACTTGTTGTCTCCTCCACCTCTAAGAATACCTACAATAAGGATGACAGTATATACTCTCGGTATCATAAGAAGAGAATACACATAGAGTATATTCACAGCTGAATCCCTTACACCCTCTGAAACTGTGAAGAGTTTCAGTATATGGGGAGCACTTATACTCAAAATAAGTGCCATAAATCCTCCGATTAGAAGAGTAAGACCGGAAATCCTTCCTGCTGCTTGCATTCCCTCTTTCTCTCTTCCTGCTCCAATTTCGTTTCCTACTATTACCACGGCTGAACATGCCAGACCATATACGGCTATAAAGAAAAAGTTAAGTACTGTGGAACAGATCTGTACTGCCGCAGTAGCTCCTGTTCCTATTCTTCCGTAGACAACTGCATAGGCCACATTTCCAAGTCCCCAGCAGATATCGGTAATTATTATCGGCATAGCTGTACTATATACTCCCTCTTTCAGAGATTTTTCCGCTCCCATGAAATCGCTTATTTTTCCTCTCAGAGTTTTCTCTTTCCACGTAGCTATCAGAACTATAAGTAGGGCCTCTACGGCTCTGGCTACAAGGGTTGCAAGGGCTGCTCCCTTTACTCCCATGGGCTGAAATCCAAAATTTCCAAAGATAAGAGCATAGTTTAGAATTCCGTTTATAACTAGAGCTCCAAAACTTGACCACATAGGAAGACTTGCATTTCCTATACTTCTCAGTACAGCTGCATAGCTGAAAGAGATCATAGTAAATATATAACTGAAAGCCGCTATTATCAGATAACTGCTTCCACTCTCTATTACGTTTTTCTCCTTATTGAAAATAGAAATTATCTCCCGAGGAAAAAACAGAGCTACCAGGGTAAAAACCAAAGCAACTACTCCCCCTATGCTGAGTCCAAGTCCTAAAGTTTTTCTAATATTTACTTCATCTTTCTTACCCCAGAGCTGAGCTGTAAAAACTCCTGCTCCTGCACTTATTCCAAAAATCGCAAGACTGAATAAAAAATAAAACTGATTGGCTATACCTACTGAAGCAAGCTCCACCTCTCCCACTTTTCCTATCATAAGTGTATCCAGCATATTTATAGAGGAAGCTATAAAACTTTGTAGTACTATGGGAACTGTTACCCAAAACAGTTTTTTGTAAAATTCTCCCTCATTTTTAAAACTTTTAAAAAAATTTCTCATTAAAAATCACCTCATCCAATTAAAAAATTACAATAAAAAAACCCCCGCTCTCTGAATTTTTTTCAAAAAGTGGGGGTCAGTAAACACTTGAAGCCTATTCTGTTAATTTCTATTCGTATATTATACGACATATTTTAGTAGGTGTCAACTTTTTTTTATCTCTTTCTTTCAATAATGAAGTGCCTGTCCCAGAAACTCCTTCAGCTGAGGTGTCTTTGGGTGTTGAAAAATATCCTTAGGGGTTCCCGATTCCAAAACTCTCCCCTCTGCTATAAAAAGTATATAGTCTGCAACATTTTTGGCAAATCCCATCTCATGGGTCACCAGAATAAGATTTTTCTTTAGATTTTTCAGTTCTCTTATGGCATGGAGGGTTTCCATGGTGAGGAAGGGATCCAGAGCCGAAGTCGGCTCATCCAGAAGGAAAAAATTTACCTCCAGAGCAAGAGCCCGGATAATCGCCACTCTCTGTTGCTGTCCACCTGAAAGTTGGTGGGGCTTCTTGTGCATATGTTCTTCTAACTTATATCTTTTAAGAAGTTTCACTCCTCTCTCATAAGCTTCTTCAGGAGTTATTCCATGAACTTTCTCCAGAGGAAGAGTTATGTTTCTCAGAGCTGAAAGATGTGGAAAAAGGTTGAAGGCCTGAAATACTACCCCAACTTTTTTTCTGTATTCCCTAAGCTCCTCTTGATCCTTTGGGATCTCCTCTCCGTTTATGAGTATATCTCCCTCCTGGATGGTTTCCAGTCCTGCCATTATCCTTAAAAATGTAGACTTTCCTCCTCCAGAGGGACCTATGATTACAAGGGTATGAATTCCCTCTA
>JBOFCM010000122.1:0-4367 GCA_051646055.1 Fusobacteriaceae bacterium | reverse complement strand
TCACGATACAAAAAGCTAATTATATCTGCTGTTTTCTCTATTTCAGAACTGCCGTCCAAATCCCCCATGAGGGGACGTTTATCCCCACGGTCATCAGGTTTTCTATTCAGTTGTGCCAGGACTATTCCAGGAATTTCTAGGGTACGAAGAAGGTTTTTTATTTCCCTGGTGGTGTGGGCTATTTTTAGATCATGCCTTTGAAACTCCCGGTCATTGCCCACATACTGAAGATAATCTATACACACTATATCTATTCCATGCTTACGAACAAATTGCTTTAGATGAAACTTTAGGGTATCTATTGTACATCCTGGCTCGTCATAGAAAAATATATTCTTTAGATAATCTTTTTCTCCTGCCTTACGGACAGATAACCTTTGAGAAGGGATTACTTCATTCCTTCGCCTACGGTCCATAATAAGGGAAATGGATACTCCAGAGATGTTGGCATAAAGCCTTTGAAGTAATGAATTTCTACTCATTTCAAGGGAAAAGATAGCCACCCGGATTCCTCTCTGAGCATAGTTTTTGGCAAGGGATAATATGAAGGCTGTTTTTCCCATGGAGGGTCTGGCTCCCACTATCCACAGATCCCCTGGAGAAAGATAAATACTCCGATCCAGCTCGGGGTATCCTGTGGAATAATCAATGCTATCCACTTCTTGAAAAAGATTTTCTAAAAGTGTAGAACTAGCCTCGTCACCTCGGGCACAATACTCCTCTTGCACATCCTCATCTAAAATTTTTTCGAGAGAATCTATCTTTTTTTCTATAAAAGTTTCAACTTCTTGAAACTCCATGGATTCCACCCCGGTAAATATCTTTCTTACCCTTTCCCGCTTGTGGTGCTGTAAAACCCCAGTATAATAACTTTGGAAGTTGGCAGCAGTGGAATATCCAGAAAGTATAGCAGTTACCCCATCCATCATTTCATCTGGAATAGCTAGAAGGGAAATATCCAAGGTAGAATTTTCTTCGTAGGATTTTTTTAGGATTCTGAAAAGCTCCTTTCTCCAGCTAGGAAACATTTCAGGACAGCACTTTTGAAAAATAAGATCTAAATCCAGATTATCCCCATCAGAAAGTAAAACAGACAAAAAAGCATCGTGGACACTAATCAATTGGTTCATAATAAATCACCCCTGTTTTTGGAAACTCACTGTAATAACCTGGGACTGGTTCGCTCTTACCATCACGGTTACTATAAAGCCCATTCAAAATATTATCTGTTTGATTATAATGCCATATATCAGGCTTTTTAACCTTACGACCAAGAAGAAAATCCGAGGATTTTATAGCTCCTAAAATCTCTTCTAATTTTTCCACCGTTTTCCCAGTACCTTTAAAACTTTGCTCTACACGAAACAGATTTATTCCAGTAGCAGTTACTATTATCTTTTGAATCTCCCTTATTATGTCCCTACGAGTGAGACTCTCTTTTATGTTGTTATTAATATGTTGTTCTTTATTGGGTATCTCAAAAACACCCTGTGGTGTTTCTGAGATACCTTGTGGTGTTTCTGGGAGACAAGCTGGATTTATACTGTATCTGTTGCTCCACATATGTCTTCTGGCAACAACTATATATTCTTTTTTTTCTAGGTTTTTTATCACTTTTATCATCTTGCTTTTTGAACAGTTGCATACCTTCATAAGGTACTCTATGGTAGGATAACCTGTCTGACCATTGTTGCAGAACCTCCCTAGTATAACAAATACAAATCCCTCTGTCCCATCATCAAATTTTAGGGTGTCTATCACCCTGTTGTCCACTTTAAAAAATCCCATCTCCCCTCCTACTCGTTAATATCTCTCATAATCATAGCCAAATATCCAGGATTTATTTCATCCACATCAAAACCTCTCCCATTATATCTAAAATTTTTTTTGATACTTCGAACATTGCTGTTTATAAATCTTTTTACAGTCTTTGAACTGATTCCCAATATTTTTGCAATTTCAACTGCCGTTGCTTGATCTTTCAAATGGTTCTCCCACTCCTCCTTCCAGTACTCTCTTAATCCTATTTGTGGTGGACAAGTTTCTCTCTCTTCCGTAGTTTTTTCAATATATTGGTATACCGATTGGATATGAACAAGTTTTCTTCCACGAATCTTTCCCGCTATAAATTTCTCATCATCAATTAATTTTAAGAATTTCCACCTTTTTACTCCTAATATAGGAGCAAAAAAATCTGCCGCCTCATTTCCTGACATAAAAATAGCATCTTTTTTGTAAATGTTGCCTAAACTTCTTCCCAATCTACTACCTCCTAATTGTTTTTAGTTACAAAAATATATTATCAGTTTCAGAAAATATTGTCCCGAACCATAGTCCACTGTTATTTTAAAAATCTTTTAGTACGACAATGGACTATAAAACGATATTTTTTTATTCTTAATTGATATAATATATTTAGAGCTCAGGGGCAACAGGATTGCCAGATTATAACTTTTGAAAGATGGAGGTAAAAAGATGGAATTAGCTGCAAAAAAAGAAGCGATAACTAAGTTGGTAGAAAAGCTGGAGAAGAGTAATGAGAGAGAGCCCTCTGTAAAAAGGGAGCTGGCCAATGACCGTGCTGCCCTAGAGAGAATAGATGATATGGTAGACAACGGAGATCCCCTTCCTCCCGGATTTGCCTATGATGGATTTATCGAGTGGAGGGATGCTGTGGAGAAGCAGATTGCCACAGGGGAGAAGTCTCTTCTCAATATCTCTGAGCAGCGTATTGAGATTGAGGCCCTGAAGTTTTATCTCGACAATGTAGCGGAGTAGTGTGAGAAGGGTCTGGCTACTCCTGGAAATTCTGGCAAAAATTTTTGAAGCCCTGAGGAGAAGGGAGTAGGAAAAAGAAAACCCCGGTTGGAAGACCGGGGCATTTCTATTTTATATTCTGAATTTCTTCCAGGGACAGTTCTGTTTTCTCTGCTATTACTTCATCTGGCAATAGTCCTATCAAACTTTTGGCCAATTGAAGTTTTGCCTCTTTTTTTCCTTTTTCTATTCCTTGCTCTATTCCTTTTTCTATTCCCTGCTCTATTCCCTGCTCCAATCCTTTTCTAACCGCTTCTGCCAAGGCACTTTGGGCATCCAGACGTCCCTTTTCTCTCATACGGTATCTTTCACGTTCATCTTCATCTGCACTGATTACATAAAGTTTTTTCTTGGCATTTTTTATCTCGTGGATGGCTTCTTCTGCATCTTCCACCATATCACTGGAAGGCTCTTTCAGGAACATCCCCCATCCTGTTAGGGGGTCCCCCACATCATAGTTTTTCAGCTTAGGAAGCTCCAGAAAATGAATCTCAAAAATATCATCCAGTAGGAAATTCTCCTCTCTTTCTCTTATCTTGAAAACTGTATGGTAATTTTCTGAATTTTTAAACTGGATAAAATTCAGAATATTTATACACACTGTCTTATTCAGATCAGAATAGTTGTCTCCCTCCTTCATCTGGTCAGAATAGAGTTTGCTCCAATAGTAGAGGGTTCTCTTGGTCATGTTGTACTGATTACTCAGCTGTATCTCCACATTGACTATCATTCCCTTATCTGTCACTGCCTTTACATCCAGACGGCTATTTTTGTCCTCTATGGCTTCCTTCGTTATCTCAACATTACGGAGTTCCACATCCACTATGGGGTTCTCTGTCTTTAGGGCTGCATTCAAAAAAGAGATCAGTATACTCTTGTCATTCTCACTCCCAAATATCTTTTTAAATATAAAATCCATCTTAGGATCCAGCAAACTTATGCACATACTATTCCCCCTTAAAATTTCAATATTTTTTATAGTTTATTCTACCATATTCCATGTGGTGAAATAAACATAAAAATTAAGCCACTCCCAAGGGTGGCTTTTTTGTTCTATATATTTTTCAGATATTCTTTCAGTTCCTGGGCTGTCTCCTCGTTACGAAGCCCAAACTCTATGTTGGCCTTAAGAAGTCCTATCTTGTTCCCTATATCGTATCTCTTACCCTGGAAGTTGTAAGCCAGAACACGATTGTCATCCTGCATCATCTTTAGGATTCCGTCTGTAAGCTGGATCTCTCCACCTTTACCTGGCTCTGTCTCTTCCAGATACCTAAATATCTTACCGTCCAGAAGGTATCTTCCCAGACATGCCATACGTGAAGGTGCATCTGGGGGAGCTGGTTTCTCCACGAAGTCAGAGATTTCTATTGTTCTCTCATCTAAAGTAGCCACTGGTGCTACCACTCCATATTTGGATATGTCAGCTTCTGCCACTTCCTGTACTCCTATCACACTGGCTCCATGGATATTGTAGGCATCTATCAGCTGACGGGATACAGGAGTCTCGGGGTTGTGCAAGAGCTACAATGAATGGTTAAAGTAATCCT
>JBOFCM010000121.1:0-50527 GCA_051646055.1 Fusobacteriaceae bacterium | reverse complement strand
CTGAAGAAGCTTTTCTCTAGCCTCTATCTCAGCTTTAAGTTTTGTATTGTCCTCCTGAACTTGTTGAAGTTTGGTTGTCGTTTCATGGGATACTTCCGGCATCGGTGGAAGAACAGCAGATTTGGTAGGTGCAACTGTTTTTACTGGTTGCACAGCAGGTCTGTTTTCTATTTTTATATTTTCTTTGTCTCCAAGGTATATCATTATGTCACGGCTAATTCCCGAATAGGGAGCGCCTTGAACAATAGGAACTATAATTTCAGCGTAATCTCTCTTTGCATTCTTCATCTCTTCACTCTCTGGACTAAAGAGATTTTGGCCTATATAAATAGTTCCCCCTGTTACTCCAGTTGAAGGAATAGATTTTAAATTGGAACTAGGGACTATATGAGCCTCATAATAATCATTCGGTCTTATCCCTGCAGGAGTTAAGCTTTCAAACCACCCTCTCTCTTTCTGCTTAAAGTCATACGCACGACTATTTTTTTTATCCATACCAATATATTTGGCCCCATTCAAATCTACAGTTATAAGTTCATCTGAAGTGTTTGTTATTTTCATAACTATCATATCTTTTTTTATAGTATAATCGATTTTTATTCCTTGATCTACTATACTTTCACTATCTACTTTCAAAATATTCCCCGTTATAAGGCTTTTCGCCTCATAAATTTTGGCTGCTTCCGCTGTCGATGTTATAAAGCATATTGCAGCAATCATAAATCCCATTTTTAAAATTCCCCTCATTTTCCATACTCCTTTTTGTCGAAAAATATTATATAATAATTATATTTAATAATCTATTTAAAATCAAGAAGTTTTATTTCAGTCTAAAAAAATGTATTTTCATCTCACTTAATTTAAAAAGAGGAACCAAAGTTCCTCTTTAAAGTTTAATATTTTAAACTAGATTAAAATTAGAACCAAACCTCAGCTTGTAGCCCTACGTAAACTCCATCTTTATTACCGTCAAAAGCATCTAGTTCATTGTCAGACCCTACATAAGAAGCGAAAGTTCTGATTTCTGGTCTTCCCCAGAACTGGTTAGTATCAAGTTTGAAAGTTGGTGCAAAAGTCAGTTTGTATGATGTTGTATCTTCCTTCTCACCATCTACATCAGACTGGTTGAATCCTATTCCAGCCTCAAACTGAAGCTCGAAGTTTTCATTTATCTTATAAACTGGTCTCATTGCAAATGCTGCTGTAAAATCCTCTCTGTCTTTTTGTACAACTTCACTGTCAAACTGTCCATATAACTGTGTAAATAAATCCCACTTAGAGTTTATATTTGCAACTCCCCATGTTCCTAACTCGTATGAGTGTCCATCTTGTAGGTTATCATCCCATGGATTGATTCTTCCAAGTCCTGATCCTGCATTTAATCCCATTCCAGCCTGTGCATAGAATTTAGAGAATCCATTTGTCATCCCGTAAAAATTAGAATGGTTGTACTGAGCGAATAGCTGAGCTCCGCTTGTTGCTAAATCATCAAAAATAGAATCTCTATCATCTGAATAAGTTCCTGTTAAATCAAACTCCCAGCTTCCCACAGCATATTTTAACTGAAGTCCTGTGATATTTTCTGAATCTCCAACTGAACTATCTCTACCTATAACTCCAACATTTAAAGCTCCACTTCCAACTTTTATGTTGTCAATTCCAGCTCCAGTTCCAGAATAGTCAGTGTAGTAGTAGTCTGTTATATGGATATCTCTTCTGTTATAGTATCTTTTTCCTGCCCAAATTGTAGAATCTTTAAAAGCACCTGTGAATGTAGGCAGATTTCCCATCTCAACAAATACTTGTCTAGTATTTAATCCTGAGTCTCCCCATCCAGAGTTATCGTCATAATTTCCTGAACCATCTGCAAACATAACATGGAATTTTGCCCAAGATCCATTTTCCATTCTCCAAGTTTTTACTAGCTCAGCTTCTAAATAAGTATCATCTTCATTCCCTAGTCTTCCTATGAGATTTTTATTGATGTTACTTCCCTTTTTTAGTCCGTTAGAAGTATCCAAAAGTATTCCAGATCTAGCATATCCATGGAATTCAAAATCCTTAGTCATTCCCTCAAGAGCTGATTTGTCAGCTTTATTGTTTAATTGTGCTTCTAATACAGCAAGCCTAGCTTCTAAAGACGCCTCAGACGCTACTACCGGTGCAGGAACTACTTCTTTAGCGGCAACTGCAGCTGTAGCAAGTAGACATCCTACTAATGTTAACATTTTTTTGTTCATTAAATTTTCCTCCCCTTATATTTTTATTTTTATTTTTTTGAACATTATCCGCAAAAAAAATTCTTTTTTACGACTTGTTGTTCATTTTAAACAACTTTGTTGCTCAATTCAATTTTGCATCAAGAAACATTTTTTGTCAAGAGTTTATATGATATTTTTTTTTAATTTCCTTTTTTTTATTTGTTTTTTTATTTTTTAAAAAGGATTTTTTCATATTTTCCAGTAAATTATGTAGCATTTTATGAATGCTTTTTTTATATTTTGTAAAAGCTCTTGAATTTTTAAAGTATTTGATTTATAATTGTTATGTACGGTGTTGTATCTATTTGACAACATAATAAACACTATTTTATTGGGAGGTATTTTCAATGAATCTAAAAAAATTGTCACTGATTGGAGCTTTAGCCCTGATAGCTGTTGCTTGCGGTGGAAAAAAAGAGGAGACTGCCAAAGCTCCTGAGGCTAAAAAGCCTACTGAAATCGTTCTTTGGGAACAGATGGAACCAGGTGTAAGAGATCTTTATCTGAAAAAAGTTGAAGCATTCAACTCTGCAAATCCAGATATCAAAGTTTCTGTTACCCATTACTCAAACGAAGATTTAAGAACTCAGTTCCTAAGTGCTGCACAAACTGGACAGGGACCAGATTTAGCTTACGGACCTAATGATTTTGCAGGAATATTCCAAGTTGCAGGATTAATTAAGCCTTTAACAGATGTTCTTAAGCCTGAGCTTTTAGCTACTTTTTCAACTGAAGCATTAAAATCTGGAGAAGTTAACGGAAAACTCTATGCTCTTCCTGAGTTCGAAGGAAACCACATTGCACTTCTTTACAACAAAAAAATTGTTCCAGAAGCTCCAAAGACTTTCGACGAATTTATAGCTATCGCTCAAGCCAATCAGAAAATAGATACTGCTAACAAAGCTAACTCTACTTATGGATTCCTATATAACGAAAAAGAACCTTTCTGGTTTGTCGGATTCTTTAATGGTTTTGACGGAAGAGTATTCAATGACAAAAATGAACCTACTCTAGATAATGCTGCTATGGTTGAAGCTCTTCAGTTTTCACATGATATTAGAAACAAATATAAAATTGGTGAGGCTGGAATGGATTACGACATGTCTTCTGAGCTATTCAAGCAAGGTAAAGCTGCTATGATTCTAAACGGAGCTTGGTCTTGGTCTGAATACCTAAAAGATGGAATCGACATGGGTGTCTCTTATATGCCGCTTCCTAATGGAAAAACAGCACTATTCTACTCAGCTTCTAAGGGATATTCTGTATCTGAGAATACTAAACCTGAGAAATATGATGCTATCAACAAATTCTTCGAATTTATCTACACTCCAGAAAACAATGCTGAAATTTCTTTAGCTTCTTCTCAAGTTCCAGTTATTACAGCTGCCAAGGAGCTTCCTTCAGTTAAGAGTGATTATCTGATGAATGCTGCTACTGATATGATCAAGCACACTATACCTGGTCCAGTTATTGCTGAGATGAGAGCTGTTTGGGATGGAATCAGACCTAACCTTGAAGCTGTACTCAACGGATCTTCAACTCCAGAAGCTGCTGCTAAAAAGATGCAAGCCGATGCTGTGCAAGGTGTTAAAACAATTAAAGGAAACTAAAAAAATAAAGAAGCAGATGAAAAACTTCCATCTGCTTCTTTTTACTCTACATATCCTTCAGTAGAGCTCCTAGATATTTTGATTTCACCTGATTGTTGGCCAATATTCTCTGGCTCATAGGCAGTTTCAATATAGATCCCAGTATAGTTCCCATTACTCTGTGGCTATAAAGGGCTTTATTATCAAAAATCAATTGGGCGAGCTTTCCTCTTTCAATAGCCATCAGCACTACCCTATGGGCGGTACTCAGAGGAGGAATAATTTTTTTTTCTCTCTCTTCCAAAATTATAGCCTCAACAGGGCAATTTCTTCCGCATACCCCGCATCCGATACATATCTCTTCATCAATTTTTACACTATTTTCAGAAAATGATATTGCATTTATAGGGCAGATCCTTACACACTTTTTACATTTTATACAATTCTCATCCTTCACTTTAGGAATAAAGTTGCTGGTCGCTATGGAATGGAGAGCTCCATATTTTTTTGCAGCCATTAAAAATTCACAGCAACAGCCACAGCAGTTACAGATAAACGCTATCTCATCTCTAACATTTTCAGCACACTGAACCAGATTATTGTCATAGGCTTCTTGGAGAAGCTTTTTACATTCATCTGCATCAATTCTTCTTGCATGACCATGTCTAATCAATGAATCAGCTACATTTCCAAAGGTCATGCATATTTCCATAGGAGCTTTGCAGGCTTTTCCTATATGTTGCATCTTGTGTCTGCAGTAACACATACTTACTCCTATATGTTTGGCCTGTTCAATGTGATAGGTAGCCTTTTCCCAATCTAAAATCTGGATAGGATCCGAATCTCTTCCTAATGAGAGAGCATACTCATTTGCAAGCACTCTTCCCATCTTGGTCTCTCCTTCTATAAGCAGTTTTCGGACAAACTCTTCCTCCACATTGAGATATTGGTAGAAAAGCTCCGAAAGAGCCTGCTGATCTAATTTCCCGTTGGTCCTCATTATGGAAAATTCAAAAAAACCTGCCATGGGAGGTGGAAGAACATATTTCCGAACTCCCTTATATAGGATATCCAAAAGAACAGCTCTGCTTGCTAATTCTTCCAATACCACAATGGCTTCTGTTTCTGGAATACCCCATATCTCTGCAGCTTTTTTGGCTGTAAAGGGTTTTATAGGTAATTGGGAGACCAATTCAGCTTCTTTCTCACTGAAAAGTATCTTTAAAATTTTATACAGTGTTTCTGAAGGGGGAGCTCCCTGGGGAAAATTATTTAGTCTCTCTTCCAAAGATTTATACGCATTCCTAGCTGTCATATGACTCATGAAAACCTCCTTAAATTCAACAGAGTAGTTTCTTTAGTATTCAGCTTTTTCAAAAAAAATCCTCTTAAAAAAAGCTGGGAAACCGAAGAATTTTATCTTCGATTTCCCAGCTCCATATATTTTATCCTAAATTTTTAAGGTTTTCCTGAAGTTTTTCAAGTTTATCCATAATCTCTTTCTGGATTCTCTTTTCTCTGTCAAGGATATGTGCAGGTGCCTTCGATGTAAACTTTTCATCCGAAAGTTTACGATTTACTGGCTCCAACTCTTTTTCTAATTTTGCTATCTGCTCATTTATCTTCTTAGTTTCAGCTTCTACATTTAGAAGTCCTGTAAGTATCATAAATACCTCAGATTTCCCATTCACTCTGAATCCACTCTGCTCTGGTGTTGCCAGGTCAGGTCCGAATTTCAGCTCTTCAATCTTAGCCAGTTTAGTTATAAACTGGTAGTTTTCCTCTATAGTCTCTAGCTCTGTAGTATCAGCAGTTCTGATTACTACCTTTACCTCTTTAGCAGGAGAGATTCCAACTTCAGCCTTTATATTTCTCAGAGATGAGATCAGTCCTTGAACATATTCAAAAGCCGCCACTTTCTCAGGCTTAACTTGAGCAGAATCACATACTGGATATTCTCTCAGCATGATTGTTTCTCCCTCTACCTTAATTTTTTGCCAGATCTCCTCTGTCAGGAACGGCATAAACGGATGAAGAAGTCTCAGTCCACCCTCAAGTATTGTCCAAAGAACATATTGAGCCGTCATCTTAGATTCTGCTGAAACATCTGGATTATTATAAAGTCTAACTTTTGCCAGCTCTACATACCAGTCACAGAAATCTCCTCTTAAGAACTCATATGCAGATTTTGCAGCCTCATCCAGCTGGAATCTGTCCAGTTTAACTTTTACATCTTCAGCTGTTTCATTAAATCTAGAAAGTATCCACTCATCTACCAGCTCATACTGAAGTTTTGATCTGTCCACTGACTTAACATCAAAACCTTCCAGGTTCATCATAACAAATCTTGAAACGTTCCAGATTTTGTTGGCAAAGTTTCTTCCCATCTCTAGAAGTTTTTCAGAGAAGTGAACATCCTGTCCCTGAGACGTGTTGTAAAGCATAGTGAATCTGATTGCATCAGCTCCATACTCATCTATTAGATTAAGAGGATCAGGAGAGTTTCCGAGAGTCTTAGACATCTTTCTTCCCTGCTCATCTCTAACTATTCCATGAAGATATACATCTTTAAACGGAATCTCATCCATTGCATAAAGTCCGAACATTATCATTCTTGCAACCCAGAAGAAAAGTATATCTGCTCCTGTTACAAGGGTAGCTGTAGGATAGAACATCTCCAGCTCTTTTGTTTTTTCTGGCCAACCAAGAGTTGAAAACGGCCATAGTGCAGATGAGAACCAAGTATCCAGAACGTCATTTTCCTGAACCAGTTCCACCTCTTTTCCGTAGTGTGCTACTGCTTGTTCCTTGGCTTCTGCTTCGCTCTTTGCTACGAACATTCTTCTATCAGGTCCATACCATGCAGGTATTCTGTGTCCCCACCAGATCTGTCTTGAGATACACCAGTCATTGATATTCTCTAGCCAGTTGTAGTAAACTTTCTCCCATCTCTTAGGAGCGATATTTACCTCTCCATCTCTTACAACTTGAAGTGCTCTCTCTGCAAGAGGTTTCATCTTTACAAACCACTGCTCAGATACTCTAGGCTCTATTACCGTAGAACATCTGTAACATCCTCCTACTGAGTTGTTGTGGTCTTTTATCTGAGCCAGAAGTCCAGCTTCAGCCAGGTCTTCTACCATTATTTTTCTAGCTTCGAATCTGTCCATTCCAGTGTATTTTTCAAATCCATCTGTTACTGTTCCCTCTTTTGTCATCATATTGATAACAGGAAGGTTGTGTCTCTGTCCCACTGCGAAGTCGTTAGGGTCATGAGCTGGAGTTATCTTAAGAGCTCCTGTTCCAAACTCCATATCTACATAGTCATCAGCTATAACAGGAATCTCTCTTCCAACCAGAGGAAGTATAAGAGTTTTTCCAACTAGATGAGCAAATCTCTCATCCTTAGGGTTTACTGCGATAGCAACGTCTGCAAGCATTGTTTCAGGTCTTGTAGTAGAGATAGTTATAAACTCGTCGCTGTCCTTTACAGGATACTTGATGAACCAAAGCTTTCCAGCTTTATCTTCGTGCTCAACCTCGTCGTCTGCAAGAGCTGTTCCGCATCTTGGACACCAGTTGACCATATACTCACCTCTGTAGATAAGTCCATCGTTATAAAGCTTTACGAACATCTCTCTTACAGATTCTGAAAGACCCTCATCCATAGTGAATCTCTCTCTCTCCCAATCTAGAGATGCTCCAAGTTTTCTAAGTTGGTTTGTGATTATTCCTCCGTACTGGTTTTTCCACTCCCAAACATCCTCTATAAACTTTTCTCTTCCAAGGTCCTCTTTTTTCAATCCGTCCTTAGCCAGCTTTCTTTCTACCATGTTTTGAGTAGCTATACCTGCATGGTCTGTTCCAGGCATCCATAGAGTATTGTTTCCGCTCATTCTCTTATATCTGATTATAGTATCCTGAATCGTGTTATTCAGAACGTGCCCCATATGAAGTATTCCTGTTACATTCGGAGGAGGAATCATTATTGAATAGCTTGGCTTTTTCTCATCTAGAGTAGCACCAAAGTAACCGTTCTCTTCCCATGTTTTATACCATTTCCCCTCAATATCTTTAGGCGAATACGTTTTATCTAACTCTTTTATCATATTTATCCTCCTTCATTTTCCTCAATAAGTTTCATCCCATCCTCTTCATCCAGAAGTTCATCTCCCTCTGTCGCTATTGGAGCGGGCTCGTGATAATCCTCTTCCAGCATCTCCTCTATAAAATCCAGAACCTGGTCTCTTCCTGAATTAGTAAGGGATGAATGGAAAAGCACATCATCATTGTGGAAATCTATTTTTTTTCTTATATCCTTTAAACACTTAAATTTTTCATTAGCTGATACCTTATCCATCTTTGTAAAGATTATTCTAAATGGAACATCGTAGTGGTCCAGCCACTGTAGCATCTCCATATCCTCTTCACTAGGTGTTCTTCTGATATCCAGAAGTACAAACACAAATTTTCCACGATGAGATGCCAGATATCTATTCATGGTATCTCCCCACTCTTTTTTCATGGCTTTGGGAACCTTTGCAAATCCATACCCTGGTAAGTCAACTATATAAAAGCTATTATTCATCATAAAGTAGTTTATAAGTTGTGTTCTTCCAGGAGTTTTACTTGTTTTAGCAAGTTTTTTTCTCATAGTTATACTGTTTATCAGAGAAGATTTTCCCACGTTGGACCTTCCTACAAAGGCAAACTCAAGTTTTCCAAGATGCTCGGGATAATCTTTTTCATAAACTGCTGACTTAACAAAACTGGCCTGTTTAATATCCATATTTCTCCTCCTATCCCTCTATTTTTTCAAGAACAATCTCTTCTACCTCTCTGTAATCTTTTACAAAGTGTATCTTCATGTCTTTTTTTATCTCTGCAGGAATCTCATCTGCATCTGGTATATTAGCATCTGGAAGTATTACCTCTCTGATACCTACCCTGTGAGCTCCTATTACTTTTTCTTTAACTCCCCCTATGGCAAGAACCTCTCCTGTTATGGTTACCTCTCCTGTCATAGCTACATCCTGCCTTATCTTTCTTCCTGTGATAACTGAAAGCAGTGCAGTTGTGATAGCTATTCCTGCTGAAGGTCCGTCTTTAGGTGTAGCTCCTTCAGGAAAATGAAGGTGGATATCCTTCTTGTCAAAGAACTCTATATTTTTTATTCCCAAATCTTCCAGATGGGATTTTATATATGTATATGCCACTGTAGCCGACTCTTTCATCACATTCCCAAGAGTTCCAGTAAGAGTCAGGTTACCCTTACCTGCAACTGCAACCCCTTGAACTTCAAGGGTCATTCCTCCTACAGAGGTCCAAGCAAGTCCGTTTACAACTCCCTGCTTATATGTTTTTTCTCTCATTTTCTCAGGTCTGAATTTAGGGTTCCCTAAATATTTCACCACTCCAGTTACAGATATGTTTACCTTTGTTATTTTTTTCTCAATAATTTCCCGGGCAACTTTTCTGAAGATATTATTGAACTCTCTCTTTAGATTTCTCACTCCAGCTTCCCTTGTATACTCATTTATAACTTTAAGAACGGCATTATCCGATATTTCAAGTTTAAAATCCTTTAATCCATTTTCGATTTTAGCCTGAGGTATAAGATAATTTTTAGCTATGTGCATCTTTTCAAACTCAGTATATGAAGATACATTCACTATATCCATTCTGTCACGGAGAGGCCCTGATATATTTCTCAAATCATTGGCAGTTGCCACAAAAAACACCTTTGACAGATCAAAAGTCGTATCCAAATAATGGTCCTCAAAGTGGAAGTTCTGCTCTGGGTCCAACACCTCCAGCATTGCTGATGCAGGATCTCCCTTAAAGTCGTTGGACATCTTATCTATCTCATCCAGAAGAATTACAGGATTTCTCGTTCCAGCTTCCTTCAGGGCTTTTATTATTCTTCCAGGCATGGAACCTATATAAGTTCTTCTGTGCCCTCTGATTTCAGCCTCATCTCTCACTCCTCCCAGGGAAACTCTTACGAATTTTCTTCCCATAGATTCAGCAATAGATTTTACAAGGGAGGTTTTCCCCACCCCTGGTGGACCTGAAAGGCACAGGATTCCTCCCTTCATATTGGGATTCAGTTCTTTTACAGCTAGATAATCTAGAATTTTTTCTTTTATCTCTTTCAGACCATAATGGTCTCTGTCCAGTGTCTCTTCAGCCTTTCTTATATCTAAAACATCTTTAGTCTCTTTGTTCCAAGGAAGAGAAACTATTGTTTCAATATAATTTCTGCACACACTTGCTTCTGCTGAAAATGCAGGCATTTTACTCAGTTTTTTCAGTTCAGATTCAGCTTTTTTCAAAGCCTCTTTAGGAAGTTTAGCTTTCTTTATTAAGCTCTCCAGCTCCTTTAAATCTTCTTCGCCACCTTCTCCCAACTCATCTTTTATAGCATTCATCTTCTCTTTTAAAAAATAATTTTTCTGAGACTGATTGATTTTATCTCTCACCTTGTCGTCAAGTTTCTTCTCAAGAGTAGCTATCTCTATCTCCTTAGAGAGAATATCCAGCAAAAGGTATCCCCTCTTTTCGATATTAGCCTCTCCCAATAATTTCTGTTTTTCTTCTGAAGAGATAAGTATATTGGAAGAGATAAGATTAAATGCGCTATCCATATTTTTCATGTTTTTTACTGTACCTATTATTTCAGCAGGTATTTTTCCTCCTGCAGCTACATAACTTTCAAAAAGTTTAGTTACTTTTCTAAACATGGCATCCATACTATCAGAAACTATTTTCTTCACTTTTATTGCTGAATACTCTGCCCAATATCCCTCTTCCTCTTCCTGAATCTCTTTTATATTAACTCTATTTTCTGCCTCTACAAGAACTTTTACACTATTGTTAGGCATTTTCACTATCTGAAGAATATTAACTAAAACTCCTACTTCATAAATTCCATTTTCCAAATTTGGTGTTTCATCATAGGGGTTTTTTTGCATCCCTAAAATAAGTTTGCTTTTGTTGTTTATAGCACTTTCAAGGGTGCTTACACTTAAACTTCTTCCCACATAGAGAGGTGTTACAACTCCGGGGAATACAATCATATCCCTTGTGGGAATAAAAGGTAATCTGCTCATTAAACTATGCCTCCTATTCTACCTATTCTTTATTCTGTAATTATTTTTGTTTTATCTGTTATTGCCTCTTCTGTTATTATAACTTTTTTTACTCCTTTTTCAGAAGGAATAGAATACATTATATCCAGCATAACATTTTCTATTATAGCTCTAAGTCCTCTAGCTCCTATTTTTCTCTTAAGGGCCAGCTCAGCTATTTTAATTAGTGCCTCATCTTGAAACTCCAGCTCTACTCCATCCATTTCAAGATATTTTTTATACTGCTTAACTATGGAGTTTTTAGGCTCTTTAAGTATTCTTACTAGAGCTTTTTCATCCAGTTTCTCCAAAGTCGTTATTATAGGCAGTCTTCCTACCAACTCTGGTATAATTCCATTTTTAACCAGATCCTCAGGAAGTATGTTGGCAAAAAGGTTATTCTCATCCTGAACCTTTTTATTGTGAGTTTCAGCTCCGAATCCAAGAGTTTTCTTGTTGCTTCTAGATTGAATTAACTTTTCTAGACCTTCAAAAGCCCCACCAACTATAAACAGTATGTTTGTAGTATCAATTTCAATAAGCTCTTGATTTGGATGCTTTCTTCCTCCTTGAGGAGGTACTGTTGCCTTAGTTCCCTCTACAATTTTCAGAAGTGCCTGTTGTACTCCTTCTCCTGATACATCTCTTGTTATGGATGTATTTTCAGATTTTCTAGCAATTTTATCTATCTCATCTATATAGATTATCCCTCTCTCTGTGGCTGCCACATCATAATTGGCCGCCTGAAGAAGTCTAACTAGAACATTTTCCACGTCATCTCCCACATAACCTGCCTCTGTAAGAGTTGTAGCATCAGCTATAGCAAAGGGAACATGAAGAACTTTTGCCAGAGTCTGAGCCAAAAGAGTTTTTCCTGATCCTGTTGGTCCAACTAAAAGAACATTAGATTTCTGAATCTCAACATCACTGTTCTCCTCTTTAGATTTCATATTATGAAGAAGTCTTTTGTAGTGGTTATATACTGCAACAGACAAAACTTTTTTAGGTTCTTCCTGACCTATAACATACCCATCTAGCCTCTCTTTTATCTCTTTGGGAGTAAGCAGTTTAAACTGACTTTCTATCTCTTTCTCGACTAATTCATTGCTCTGTTCAGGGATATCGTGGTACTGCTCCAATCCCATAAGATCAAAACAACCTTCCACACAGACGTCACATATAGTAACACCCTCTTGACCTGTCACCATTTTATCTACTTCATTTTCACTTCTTCCACAGAATGAACATACTTTTTTCTTTGACATTTTCTCTCCTATCTAACAAAAACTTTGTCTATAAGTCCGTATTTTACAGCTTCTTCCGCTGACATAAAATTATCTCTATCTGTATCCTTATGAATTTTCTTTACTGGATGACCTGTATTTTTAGATAGGATCTCTGCTGTCAGCTCTTTCATTCTCAAAATTTCTCTAGCTTGAATCTCTATATCTACAGCCTGACCTCTAGCTCCTCCAAGAGGCTGATGTATCATGATTCTAGAATTTTCCAGAGCAAACCTCTTTCCTTTAGTTCCAGAACTTAATAGAAGTGCTCCCATACTTGCTGCCTGACCTATACATACAGTCTGCACATCCGGTCTAATATAGTTCATTGTATCGTATATAGCCATACCTGCACTTATAACTCCTCCAGGGCTGTTTATATACATAATTATATCTTTTTCAGGATCTTCTGCTTCTAAAAATAGAAGCTGTGCAACTATAGCATTGGCTACATTGTCATCTATCTCTGTTCCTAGAAAAATTATTCTGTCCTTTAATAGTCTGGAGTAGATATCATAAGCTCTCTCTCCCTTCCCCGTGTTCTCTATAACCGTAGGATTATACATATTCCCTCCCCGCGAATCTACCGATTCACTTAATTTATTCGTTATCTGATTATTTTAATATTTTTATAAAACTTAAAAAATTAATTAAAAGATTATTCTTTCAAATAATCTCTTAAAAAATACTTCAATTAAAGAACTAAAGAAGCTTAGGAGATTTTCATCTCCTAAGCGACCCTATGCAAAATTACTTTGCGTTATTATATACAAATTCAACTGCTTTAGAAAGAGTGATATCTACATTCAGATTGTTCTTGAAGTTCTCTAGGCTGTTGTTTTTCTTTAACTCAGCCTCTAGAGCTGGAACGTCCATTCCGTACATAGCTGCAATCTCAATCATCTTTGCTGCCATATCTTCCTCAGTTACTGTAAGCCCCTCTTTTCTTGCAATCTCTTCAAGAATCAGATCAGCTTTTACTTTAGAATGAGCCATTGGCATCATTTCTTTAGCAACTTCGTCGATTTTTTTACCCATCATGTTTAGGTACATATCTAAGTTTGCACCTTGCATTGCTAGATGTTGCTCCATCTCTTTAAGCTTGTTCTCAACCTCTCCCATAACCATTGATTGAGGGATATCCATCTTTGTAGCTTCTGCTATTTTGTTCATGATTTTCCCGATAGTTTCATTTTTAACAGCTTGCTCTTCTCTAACCATAATCTCAGCTTTTTTCTGAGTCTTAAGATCTTCTACTGATTCAAATCCAAGCTCTTTTGCTAACTCATCATTTAGCTCTGGCTTAACGATTTTCTTGATAGCGTTGATCTTAACTTTGAATACTGCTGGCTTTCCTGCAAGTGGAGCATGTCCGTAGTTCTCAGGGAACATAACGTTAACTTCTCCTTCCTGTCCTACTGTGTATCCTACTAATTGCTCTTCGAAAGTATCGATGAACATTTTGCTTCCAAGAACTAACTCATGAGAATCAGCTTTTCCACCTTCGAAAGGAACACCGTCGATAGATCCGTCAAAAGCCAGATCAACTTTATCTCCCATCTCAGCTTTGTAATCTGGAGCAGCTTCTACTTCAGTTTTCTTCTTAGCTAACATAGCTTCGATTTCGTGCTCAAGAGCTTCCTCTTTGAACTCAGCAGTTCTTCTCTCTACTTCGATTCCTTTATATTCTCCAAGAGTTATAGCTGGGAACTCATCTACCATAAATGATAATTCAAACTCCTCACCTTTTTGCTCAGCTTTTACATTGTAGATGTAGCTTACAGGTTTGATCTGCTCAGCCTCTAATACAGATGAATAGTTAGCTTTTAGAACTTCTTCTACTAGCTCCTCTTTCATTGCATCAGCATAATTTTTTTCAACTTGATCGATTGGTGCTTTTCCTTTTCTGAATCCAGGAACTTCAACTTTCTCTGCAAGTGCCTTTAAAATTTTCCCCTTTACCGGTGCAAGCTCTGCTGCAGCTAAAGTTATAACAACTTCCACAGCTGAATTTTCTTTTCTTGTAACTAAGTGCTTCATGTTTCCTCCTATTTTTTTTAAAATTTTATTCACTGAAAAGTTCATAGAACTCATCTTTGACTTTTATATCCTTTATTTTCAACTGTATACTCTCCTCACCTTTAAATTGGTTTCTTTCTGGATAATATACAATATCAAACCTCTGAAGTTTATATCCTGTTTCATGGATATATCTGGCAAGATCAAAACCTACCACCGAAAATCTTTTTCCTTCTTTTTGGATTATTCCGCTAAAATGCTTGTTATCCACACCGAATTTCTTCACATCTAACAGTTCCAAATTTCTATCTACAAGTAGAGGAACTCCATTTTCAATTCCATAGGGAGATAGTATCTCTATATCCTGTATGGTTTCTTCTGAAATTTTCTCCACTGGAAATTCCATATCTATGCTCAAACTTTTTCTCTCATTACTTTCGTTGAGATTTTCTACAGCATTCATAAAAAACTGCCTTATCTTATTCAAGTTGTATTCTTCAGCTATAAAACCAGCAGCTAAATCATGTCCCCCAAATCTAGTAAGCAGATGGGACATATCCTTAAATATATTGAATATGTTTATCCCGGAAACACTCCTGGAAGAAGCCTTTCCCACTCCATTTCTCAGAGAGATTAGCACTACTGGGACTCTGTATTTTATACTGAGTCTTGAAGATACTATTCCTATTACTCCAGGATGCCATTTTTTAGAAACCAGGAATATCCCCTTATATGGAGCTGTCAGTTTTTTCTCCACAAGGGATACTGCTTCATCATAAATCTCTTTTTCCAGTTCTCTTCGCCTCTTATTGGACCTTTTCATCTCTTCGATTATATCATATATAGCAACTTCATTTTCCTCCATAAAAAATTTGGCTCCTATCCTAGAGGTTCCTATTCTTCCCAGGGAGTTTATGAGAGGGGCTATAAAATAACTGATATCAGTGGTTGTGATAGTTTTATGCTGAAATTTGAGATATTTCATCATATATACCAGCCCTTTTACCTCTGTATCTTTTAATCTCTTCAATCCCTCTTTTACTATTATTCTGTTTTCATCAACAATGGGCACAACATCTGCTACAGTTCCTATCATAACTATATCCAGATATTTGTAAAGTCTCTCCATGGAGATTCCTAATTTTATGTAGAGAGCCTGAGCCACCTTAAGTGCCACTCCTGCCCCAGCCAGATATTTAAAACTATATTTTTCACTGAGCTTAGGATTCACATATAAGACTTCATCATCCTCTTTCTCTTTGGCACTTTTGTGGTGATCTGTTATTATTACATCTATACCTATGGATCTTCCATATCTTATATCCTCTATAGAGCTTATGCTGGTATCTACCGTGATTACCAGTTCAGCTCCTCGGGATTTCATATATTTAAGGTTATGTTTATCTAGACCATAATCCTCTTCCATACGGTTTGGGATGTAATACTCTACATCTATATCCAGTTCTTTAAATGCCTTTGTAAGAAAAACTGCCGAGGTTATACCATCTACATCGTAATCTCCATAGATAAAAATTTTACTTTTCTTTCTTTTTATCTCCAGAATTTTTTCAATAACAGCTTCCATATTTTCGAAATCAAAGGGATCTCTAAAATCAGAGAGTTGAGGAGAGATAAACTTTTTTATCTCATCCTCATCAATAAATCCTCTATTTAGGAGCAAAGTCGCTAGAAAATTTGAAATATCTAACTTTTTAGCCAGGTCTTCAGCCTGGTTTTGCTTCTGACAATACTCCCACTCCATTCTATCACTAACCTTTTATATCATTTAAAAGTCTTGTGATTTTCATTGCATGTTCAATACTATCATCAATTTTAACACGAATCTCAGGGGTATATCTCAGGGAAAGCTCCTCTGAAACTCTTTTTCTCATAAATCCTTTTACTGCATTTAAAGACTCTTCGACAGCTTTCAAATCAACTTTTTGTCCGCTGAAAGGCATTACAGTAAAATATACATCAGCAAATTTAAGATCCTCAGTTACACGGATATGATTTACCGATACAATAGCTTTTTTTAATTGAGAGTTTTTTATTTCACCCATAAGCAGTGTCGATATGATTCTGCTTATCTCTTTTTCGATTCCTGCAAGTCTCTGTTTATTCATCAATCATCACACTCACATCTCTATTTTAATTTTCTTTTAATCTCTTGCATGTAGAACGCCTCAACAATATCTCCTTCTTTGATATCATTGAATCCTTCAACACCAAGTCCACATTCTTGACCAGCTACAACCTCTTTTACATCGTCTTTGAATCTCTTAAGAGTTGAAAGCTTTCCTTCATACATGATAACTCCATCTCTTATCATTCTGATAGATGAATCATTCTTAACTTTTCCATCTACAACAACACATCCAGCTACATTACCAGCACCAGTTACTTTAAACACTTTCTTAATCTCTATTCTTCCAACATACAGTTCTTTAAACTCTGGGTCTAACATTCCTGTAAGAGCCTTCTCAATATCCTCTACTATATGGTAGATTATGTTGGAAGTTCTTATCTCTACTCCACTCTTATCTGCAATCTTCAGAGCTTTAGTAGTAGGTCTTACATGGAATCCGATTATAATGGCTTTTGAAACTTCTGCAAGCATAACGTCACTCTCTGTTATTGCTCCTGAAGCAGCTTGTATTATGTTTACTGCAACTTCTTCAGTGTTAAGTTTCATAAGAGTATCTCTAAGAGCGTCTACTGAACCTCTCGAATCAGCTCTCAGTATCAGGTTAAGCTCTTTGATTTTCTGATTCTCAAATTCTTGAGACAGAGACTCAAGAGTAAGAGTCTTCTTACTGATTTCAGCAAGTCTTCTCTCTTTCGCAACCTGGTCAACTATTCTTCTTGCATGCTGCTCATTCTGTATAACATAAAGAACATCTCCTGCTGAAGGTACACTTGTGAATCCGATTATTTCAATTGGCTCTCCAACTTCTGCTTTCTCAACTCTAGCTCCCTTGTCATTTATAAGGGCTCTAACTTTTCCTAGTGATTCTCCTGCAACAATAACGTCTCCAACTCTAAGTCTTCCTTCCTGGATAAGAAGGTCAGCTATCGGTCCAACTTTTGGATCAAGTTTTGACTCAAGGATAACTCCTTTAGCTCTCTTATTATAGTTAGCTTTCAGATCTAAAATTTCAGCTGTTAAAAGTATAGTTTCAAGAAGAGTATCTAGATTAAGTTTCTGTTTAGCCGAAACTTCAACAAACTCAACATCTCCTCCCCATTCAACTGAAACAAGTCCGTGCTCCATAAGCTCCTGTTTTACTCTTAGAGGATTAGCTCCCTCTTTATCTATTTTGTTTATAGCTATTATGATTGGCACTTCTGCTGCCTTAGCATGGGCAATAGCCTCAACTGTTTGTGGCATTACTCCGTCATCTGCTGCAACAACTAGTATAGCTATATCTGTAACTTTAGCTCCTCTAGCTCTCATATCTGTGAAGGCCTCATGTCCAGGAGTATCGATGAAAGTTATTTTCTTTCCATCTTTAGTTATCTGGTAAGCTCCTATCTTCTGAGTTATTCCTCCGTGCTCTCCATCTGCTACATTAGCTTCTCTTAAAGCATCAAGAAGAGATGTTTTTCCGTGATCTACGTGTCCCATTATTGTTATTACTGGAGCTCTCTCTTTAAGATCAGATTCTCTGTCTTCTATCTCTAGCGAGAATTTATCTCCAAACTCTATTACAACCTCTTCCTCTTTCTCAACTATCGCATCATATTCCATAGCTAGTTCTTCTGCTAATTGAAAAGAAATCTGGCTATTTATAGTTAGCATAGTTCCTTTAAGGAATAAATTTTTAATTAGTTCAGCTGGCTTAACTCCCAGTAGTTTTGCAAAATCTCCAAGAGCTATATCTCCCTGGATTTTGATTAACTTCATTCCACCCTCTTCAGTTACTGAATCTACTGGAGCTTCAGCTTTTTTAACTGTAAAGTCTGCTCTTCTTCCTTTTTTCTTCTTGTTTTTTCCTTTTTTCCCAGAAAAGTCCTCTCCGTTCTCCTCAGCTTGCTTAGCTTGAGCTGCGATTCCTATTTCTGAAACGTGGTCTTCAACATATCCGTCTTCCACAGTCAAAGAATCATTTAAAGTTCCCACTGGTTCATCTTTAAAGTACTCCTCTATTATCTCAACATCTGCATCTTTTATTCCACAAAGATGTGATTTTGCTTCGATCCCCATCTCATGCAGGAACTCTAGAAACTCTTTGTTTCCCTTATTATACTTTTTTGCTAATTCATGTACCCTTACCTTCATCAATTTTATACCTCCATAAACTTAGTTTACGAGTCCTCGGGCTATTTTTTTATCCTTTACAGCGATGACAGTTACCTCGTTTTTGGAAAAAATTTCTCCCAACTGAGCCTTTGTTCCATAATATATATAAGGTATCTTGTGCTCTTTTGCTTTCGCCACTATTTTGCTGTCATTTTTTTCGCTGATATCTTCGGCTATAACAATAAAATGAATATGTTCTATTTCATCAAATACCATATTTATACCAAAGGTTAATGCCTGTGAGTTCCTCATTGCTTTTAATACATTCAAATAATCTTTCTGCTCTTTTTTCAAAAGATTAGCCATTTTAACAAGCTCTTCCATACTAATTTTTATTTTTTTATGCTTGGATAATTTCTGGAGGCATTCTTTGGTTTTGCAAACATATTTACCACGACACTGTTCCTTTTGATTCTCATCAAAAATCAGTTTATCACCAATTTCTGCCAATCTGAAAAGATCCTCTTTTTCTTTTTTTTCTCTACATACAATGCAGCTTCTTTCTGGAGAATGTTGGCTATTCACCTTTATTCTCCTCAGTTTCCTCAGAAACTTTTATGTCTACTCTCATCCCTGTAAGTTTTGCAGCAAGTCTTGCATTTTGTCCATTTTTTCCTATTGCAAGAGAAAGCTGAGATGGTGCTACCACTACTCTGGCAGTCATTCCATTATCAAGTACTTCTACAGATTCAACTTTAGCTGGACTTAAAACTGCCGATACAAACTCCTGGATATTTTCTTTCCATATAACTATGTCAATTTTTTCTCCGTTAAGTTCATTAACTACATTTCTTATTCTAAGACCTTTTTGCCCTATACATGCTCCAACCGTGTCAATATTTGGATCGTTAGAGTAAACAGCAACTTTAGCACGGGAACCAGCTTCTCTTGCCACAGCCTTTATCTCTATAGCTCCTGTCTCTATCTCAGGTATCTCAATTTCGAAAAGTTTCTTAAGAAGACCCTCGTTCTTTCTTGAAATTACAACTTTAGGGAATTTATTTGTCTTTTCAACTTCTGCTACATAAACTTTTATTCTCTCTCCAACTCTGTAAAGATCTCCCGGTGACTGCTCTGACATCGGTAAAGAAGCTTCAATTCCATCGAAATCTATATGAATATTTCTCTTTTCATCTATTCTTCTTATTACACCTGTCATAATGTCATGTTCTTTATTCTTAAATCTTTCGTAGATATTATCTCTCTCCGCTTCTCTTACTTTTTGGATAACTATCTGTTTTCCATTCTGAATAGCGTTTCTTTTAAACTCTTCACAGTTAACTTCTAGCTTAATTATATCTCCTATTTTCACTCTCTTTTTTTCTTCAAGGGCGTCTGTCAGAGATATCTCTAAAGCAGCATCATAAAGATCTTCATCGGCTACGACAGTTTTAACTTCATAAATCTTAACATCTCCGCTATCTCTGTTGATTTCAACCTCTACACTTTCCTCTTCTCCGAAATTTTTCTTATATGCTGCTAAAAGAGCCTGCTCCACAGCTATTAAAAGATTCTCCTTGCTTATACCCTTCTCTTTTTCAAGCTCTGCTAGGGCCTCTAAAAATATTTTAGCATCTTTATTTTTCAAAAAACTCAACCTCCTGTATATACATTATATTTTCAATATTAAAATTAATTAATCTAAATCTTCAAACTCATAAACTATATTAGCTTTTCTGATCTCTTTAAGAGGAATTTCTAATACTGAATCCTCTCCTTTTTCAGATACGTTGAGATGAATAACGTCTTCCGCCACATCTAACAGCTTACCTGTAAAATTTTTAGAGTCATTTAGTTTGTGTTTAAGAGCAACTTTTATTGTTTCACCTTTAAATCTTATAAAGTCCTCAAGCTTCTTAAGAGGTCTTTCAACTCCAGGAGAAGATACCTCTAAAAAGAATTTTTCAGGAATAATTTTATCCACCTGTTCATCGATTTTGTTACTCAGAGTTGCACACTGCTCAAGAGTCACATTCCCTTCTGGCTTTTCTATAAAAACTCTAAGATACCAGTACCCTCCATCTTGGACATACTCCACATCTACCAGTTCTAACTCCATCTCTTTTACATAAGGAAGAACTATCGCCTGAACCTTTTCAGTGTAATCTACTTTTTGAAAATTAGACATAACTATTTTCACCTCTCTTAAATTTTCCAATAAAAATCTTAATTAGTAAGAGAGAGTGGATATAACTATCCACTCTCCCCTTCTTTAAACTATTTTCAATAAAATTATAACACACCAGCAATTAAAAATCAATTATTAATAGATGTATTTTTTCGATCTGTTTTTTTGAGTTTTTAAAGAAAGAAAAAGAATTTTACTATTCTCGAAACACCGTTCAACTTCCAGGTTCCCTTAAACTCTTTAAAGTTCCGAAATTGTGCTTATGCTGTTTTTTTAAGGCACACAACCCCCTTTTTATTTAATATATGAAAAATATTTATTTTTTGCATATATTTTTTAAATACATCTTGATTTTTTAAAACTTTAGAGTTATATTTCTAGGTAGAGATATATTCAAAAATTATCTAAGTAAATTATCTTTTAGGAGGTTTTGTAAAATGGTTAAAAACGGTAAAAAAGTCGTAATTGGTGTTATAGGATCTGATTGCCATGCTGTTGGAAACAAAATTATCAATCATGTTTTAGAGAACAATGGATTTGAAGTGACTAACATCGGAGTTCTTTCTCCACAATCTGACTTCATCAATGCGGCTGTGGAAACTAAAGCTGATGCAATTATCGTATCTTCTCTTTACGGACATGGAGAACTTGACTGTCAAGGGATGAGAGAGAAGTGTGAAGAGGCTGGACTTAAGGATATTCTCCTTTATGTTGGTGGAAACATAGTTGTAGGAAAGCAAAACTGGGATGAAGTTGAAGCTAGATTCAAGGGTATGGGATTCAACAGAGTTTACAGACCTGGAACTCCTATCGAATTAACTACTGAGGACCTCAAAAAAGATTTAGGAATATAAATTTATGAAAGATATCTATCTAACTATTGACTTTGGAAGTACTTATACAAAACTCACTGCAATCGACCTTGCAAATGAAACAGTAATGGCAACAGCTAAGTCTATAACTACAGTTGAAGATGATATAATGATTGGCTTCAACGAAGCATATTCTTTATTAATGGAAAAGATTGAAAAAATATATCCTTTAGAGAAAATTAGCTTCGTAAAAAAAACTGCCTGCTCTTCTGCTGCTGGAGGGCTTAAGATGTTCGCCATCGGATTAGTTCCAGAACTCACTGCCGATGCGGCTAAAAAAGCAGCTCTAGGAGCAGGAGCAAGAGTTATTAAAACTTATGCCTATGAACTGAATCACCATGAGATGCAGGAGATTAAAGATTCTCAAGTAGATATCATTCTTCTTGCAGGTGGAACAAACGGGGGAAATAAAGATTGTATAATTCACAACGCTAAACTTATTTCGGAATTCGGCATAAAAGCCCCGGTGGTTGTAGCAGGAAACAAGTCTGCAATAGATGAAATAGAGGCTATCTTCAATGAAGCAGGCATCTTTTACACAACTACAGAAAATGTCATGCCAGTTTTAAACAAACTGAATGTTGAACCTGCGAGAGAATCAATCAGACAGGTTTTTATGAAAAAAATTGTAGAAGCAAAAGGAATGAAAAAAGCCGAAAACTTCATCTCAGGAATATTGATGCCAACTCCTGCTGCTGTTTTAAAAGCTGCCGAAGTTCTGTCGACTGGAACTGACGACGAAGAGGGGATAGGAGATCTTCTTGTTATAGACATTGGCGGAGCTACTACTGATGTTCACTCTATAGCAAAAGGCGAACCGACTAAACCCGCTGTAATAATGAAAGGATTGGAAGAACCCTTCTCTAAAAGAACTGTTGAAGGGGATTTGGGAATGAGATACTCTGCTCTAGCACTCCTTGAAGCTTCCAGCACAAAAAAAATAAGAAATTATTTAAAAGATGAACATAAAGAATTCGATGTTAAAACTCTTTGTAAAAAAAGACACGACAACATCAGAATGGTCCCAGTAACTCCTGAAGATATCGCTTTTGATGAAGCTATGGCAAAAGTAGCCACTGAAATTGCAATGGACAGACATTGCGGAGTATTGGAGATTGTATATACTCCTATGGGAACTATGTTCAATCAGCATGGAAAAGATCTTTTAGATGCCCCTTGTGTGATTGGTACTGGAGGAGTCATTATTCACAGTGAAAATCCACATGAGATTTTAGCTGCTGGAAATTTCAATCCTGAAAACCCTATCCACCTGAAACCTCAGAATCCTAAGTTTCTTGTGGATAAAACTTATATTCTTTCGGCCATGGGCCTCCTCGCAGAGGATTATCCAGATATGGCAGTCAGAATTATGAAAAAATATTTAGTAGAAGTTTAATCGATATAAAATTATAGAATATTTTAAATTAATAAGAATTTAATTTAAGGAGGAGTAAAAATTATGGCACTTAAATTTAAAAAATGGACTGAAGAGGAGTTCTTCAAAATAAGAGAAGAGGTTCTTAAGCAGTGGCCAACTGGTAAAGAAGTTAATTTAGAAGAGGCAGTAGCTTACCTTAAGAAGCTTCCTGACCATAAAAATTTCTCAAAGAAACTTATAGATGCAAAAAACAGAGGAATCACCCTGGCTCAACCAAGAGCTGGAGTTGCTCTTATCAGTGAGCATATTGAGCTTCTTAACTTCCTAGATGAAGAGGGAGGAGCAGATTTACTTCCTTCTACAATAGATTCATATACAAGACAGAACAAATACGAGAACTGCCAGATTGGTATTGAAGAGTCAAAAAAGGCTGGAAGATCTCTTCTTAACGGATTCCCAGGTGTAAACCACGGAGTAGTTGGATGTAGAGAGGTTGTTGAAGAAGTTAATCTTCCACTTCAGATGAGACACGGAACTCCTGATGCTAGATTACTTTCTGAGATTATGATAGCTTCTGGATTTACTTCTAACGAAGGAGGGGGAATCTCTTACAATATCCCTTACGCTAAATCAGTTTCTCTTGAGCAAACAATAATCGACTGGCAATACTGTGACAGACTAGTTGGATGGTATGAGGAGCAGGGAATCTCTATAAACAGAGAACCGTTTGGACCTCTTACTGGAACTCTTGTTCCTCCATCAATGTCAAATGCAGTTCAAATTCTTGAGTGTCTACTTGCAGCTGAGCAAGGAGTTAGAAATCTGACTCTTGGATACGGACAGTGTGGAAACTTAATTCAAGACGTTTCTGCAGTTAGAGCTCTTGAGGAGCAGGCTAACGAGTACTGTAAAGAGTATGGATACAACGATGTATTTATCACTACTGTATTCCACCAGTGGATGGGAGGATTCCCAGCTGACGAAGCTAAGGCTTTCGGAGTTATCTCTAACGGAGCTGCCGCTGCTGCCCTTGCAGGAGCTACAAAAGTTATCGTAAAAACTCCTCACGAAGCTATCGGAATCCCAACAAAAGAAGCTAACGCTATGGGAATCAAAGCTACTAAAATGGTTCTAAACCTTCTTCAAGGTCAAAAACTTCCTAACTCAGATGAGGTTAAATCTGAAATGGCTCTAATCAAAAAAGAGACTAAGCAGATACTAGATAAAGTTCTTGAGCTTGGAAACGGAGACTGGGCTGTAGGAATCGTGGAAGCATTCAAAACTGGAGCAATGGATATCCCATTCGCACCATCAAGATTCAACGCTGGAAAGATGTTACCAGCTAGAGACAACCACGGAGCTATCAGATACTTAGAGTTTGGAAATGTTCCTTTCTCTGATGATATCAAAAAGCTTAACACTGAAAAACTTGAAGAGAGAGCTAAATTCGAGGGAAGAGCTATCGGATTCCAAATGACTGTTGATGATATCTTTGCAGTTGGAAAAGGATCTCTAATCGGAAGACCTGAAAAAAAATAATAAACTCAAAATAAATATTAAAAAATAGGGTGAGAGCCCCTCTGGGGCTTCTCTAAATAAAGTGGAGGAAAAATGAAAATAATTGATATTGTTTGTTCAGCTGGAAAAACTGGATTTTACTTTGATGACCAAAAAGCTATAAAAAATGGAGCAGGACACAATGGTTTTGCTTATGTTGGAGCTCCTGAAACTCCTGGATTTACTGCTATAAGACAAGCTGGAGAGTCTATCTCTGTTATGATAATATTAGAAGACGGACAAGTTGCTTACGGAGACTGTGCTGCAGTTCAATACTCTGGTGCAGGTGGAAGAGATCCTCTGTTCCTAGCTGCTGACTTTATCCCTGTAATCGAAAAAGAGATTGCTCCAAAACTTATCGGTAAAGACGTTTCTGCTTTCAAAGCTCTTGCTGAAGAGTTTGATTCTATGACTGTGGAAGGAAAAAGACTTCACACTGCTATCAGATACGGAATTACTCAAGCTCTTTTAGATGCAACAGCTAAAGCTAACAGAGTAACTATGGCAGAAGTTATCCAAAAAGAATATAACACTGGTCTTGAGGTTACTAGAAGACCTATATTCACTCAGTCTGGAGATAACAGATATGAGAATGCAGATAAAATGATAATAAAAACAGCTGATGTATTACCACATGCTCTTATCAACCACGTTGAAACTAAACTTGGAAAAGATGGTGGAATACTTCTTGACTACGTTAAATGGCTGAGAAACAGAATCATCGAACTTAGAGAAGATACTGACTATGCTCCTATCCTACACATAGATGTATACGGAACAATCGGAATCGCTTTTGATTTAGATACAACTAAGATGGCTGACTACCTTGAGACTCTGGCTGAGGCTGCTAAACCATTTGCCCTAAGAATAGAGGGACCTATGGATGTTGGATCATTAGAGGGACAGATTGATTCTCTAGCTGCTCTTACTGCTGAAGTTGACAGAAGAGGAATCAAAGTTGAGTTAGTTGCTGACGAGTGGTGTAATACTCTTGAGGATATCAAGGCCTTTGCAGACAGAAAAGCTGGACACGTTGTACAGATCAAAACTCCAGACCTTGGAGGAGTAAACAACATTGCTGATGCTATTCTTTACTGTAACAAAGTTGGAATCGGTTCTTACTCAGGAGGAACTTGTAACGAGACTAACAGATCTGCTGAGATCACTACTAACATAGCTATGGCTTGTGGAGCTCTTCAAGTTCTTGCTAAACCAGGAATGGGTGTTGATGAGGGATACATGATCGTTAACAATGAGATGAACAGAGTTATGGCTCTTGTAAACAGAAGAAAAAATAAGTAATCCATTTACTGATTAAGAAGGAGGTTGACTTTTAGTCAGCCTCCTATTTTAGATATAATTAAACTTTGTGAGGTGGAAGATGACTATTAAGAATAGTTCAAAATGCGGAACTTTGGAATCTAATGATATCTTTATAATACTTACCCCTGGTGAGAACGGAATAGAGATAGAATTAGAAAGTAGTGTACAGAAACAATTTGGAAAACAGATAGAAAAAGTTATCAGAGAGAGACTGGTAGAGATGGGAATCACTTCTGTCCAAGTGAACGCCAAAGACAGAGGGGCCCTGGATTATACTATCCGTGCCAGAGTCGAGGGAGCTGTACAAAGGGGAGGGATCAACTAATGGAACTTAGAAGAACTATGCTTTTCATGCCTGGAAACAACCCAGGAATGCTTCAGACTGCGGATATTTTTGGAGCTGATTCGGTTATCTTTGATCTGGAGGATGCTGTGGCTCTCACTGAGAAAGATTCTGCCCGTTACCTGGTTCGTGAAGCACTGAGAACAAGAGATTATGGAAATACAGAAGTTGTTATAAGAATAAACCCTCTGTCATCTCCTTTTGCTCTGGAGGATATTGATATGATGGGAAGAATGAAACCAGATGCTATACTTCTTCCAAAGGCTGTTCCTGAAGATATGAAATTTCTGGATGAGAAACTTACCGCTATAGAGAAGGAGGAGGGATTCCCAGAGGGATCTATCAAAATCCATGCTCTGGTGGAGACTGCCATAGGGGTAGAGCTGGTTTTCGATGTTATCAGAGCCAGTTCAAGATGTATCTCTGTCCTTTTAGGTGGAGAGGACTTAGCTGCTGACTTAGCTGTTAAGAGAACTTATGATTCTGAAGAGCTATTTTATGCCAGAACAAAAATTATAAATGCCTGTAAAGCTCTGAAAGTAGATGCTATCGATACCCCTTTCACAGATACAAATGACTATGAAGGGCTTAGAATGGATACGGAAAAAGCTAAAAAACTGGGATTCTCTGGTAAACTGGCTATAAATCCAAGACAGATAGATACCATCCATGAAGTTTTAGCTCCTACTGTAGCTGAGATAAGACATGCTCAGAGAGTTATGTCTGCAAAAGAGGAAGCTGATGCTGAAGGGCTTGGAGTTTTCTCTCTGGATGGAAAGATGGTTGATTTACCAATTATCAACCGTGCTATAAATACTCTGAATGTTGCAAGACTGGTTGGACTTGTAGATTAATAAAAGGTGAGGTGTACGATGAAAAATATATTAGGAAGAGATATACCAGACTTCATTGAAGGATATGGAGAGGTTGTCCACTATGAAGGATATCTGAAAAACAGCAATGGAGTTCAGAGAAGAGATTTTAATTTTAAAGCTGTACAGCCTGGTGACAGCAAACTTTTCAGAGATTTCCATGCTCTTATGGATAAACTGGATCTTCACAATGGAATGACCGTTTCTTTTCACCACCATCTGAGAAACGGAGATTATATTCTTACCCTGGTGATGGAGGAGATTGCAAGACGTGGATATAAAGATATCACAGTTGTAGCCAGCTCCCTTTTCCCTTGCCACAAAGCCCTTGTCCCTATGATAGAGGATGGAACTGTAACTGGAATCTATGCAGCTTACATCTCAGGTCCTGTGGCTAAGGCTATCTCTGAAGGAAAATTAGCCCGACCTGCGGTTATGCATACCCACGGAGGAAGAGCAAGAATTATGGAAACAGGAGAGGTAAAAGTAGATTTTGCTTTTATAGCCGCTCCGACCTCTGATGAGTATGGAAACCTCAACGGTGTAGATGGAAAATCTGCCTGTGGAGCTCTAGGATATGCTCATTCAGATGCCCAGTGGGGAAATTGTGTAATAGCCATTACAGATAACCTAGTTTCTTATCCAAATCCTACAATAGAGATCAATCAGACTCTCATAGATTATGTTCTAGTTGTGGATGCCATCGGAGATCCTAAAGGAATAGTTTCTGGAACTACTCAGATAACAAAAAATCCAATAGGATTAAAAATTGCAGGACTTACATCTAAATTTATTGAGAACTCTGGATATCTAAAAGAGGGAATGAGTTTTCAGACAGGTGCAGGAGGAATATCTCTAGCTGTAGCTGCAGAAGTTAAAGAGCTTATGATTAAAAATAACATCACAGGAAGTTTTGCTGCAGGGGGAATTACCGGATATATTGTAGATATGTATGAGAAGGGACTTTTTAAAACCCTTTTTGATGTTCAATGCTTCGACCTGGAAGCCATCAGATCAGCTAAGGAAAATCCTGGACACTATAAGATGTCTGCCTCTATGTATGCCAATGCAAACAATAAAGGATCTGTAGTTAACAATCTGGATATAGTTATACTGGGAGCTACTGAAATCGATACTGATTTCAATGTAAACGTTACCACAGGTTCAGACGGAGTTATCATGGGCGGATCTGGAGGTCATTCGGATACTGCTGCAGGTTCTAAGCTCTGCATAATTGTTTCCCAGCTGGTAAATGCCAGACTTTCTGTTATCAAAGAGAGAGTTACCACTGTCACCACTCCTGGAGAAACTGTGGACATCCTGGTTACTGAGAGAGGTATCGCCATCAACCCTCTGAGAAAGGATCTTATCGAGAGATTCAAAAACAGCAATCTGCCTATCAAAACTATAGAGGAGCTGAAAGCTATTGCCCTTTCTATGACTGGAAAAGAGGAACCTATCCAGTTTGAAGATAAGATTGTAGCCCTAGTTCAATATAGAGATGGAAGCGTTGTAGATGTACTGAGAAAACCAAAATAAAATTATTCTTAAATTTTGAATATCCAAATAATTTATTCTTGACAAACAATGTAAAGTATTGTATAATTTATCCATTACCATCAAGAGAGACAGAGGGACATGGCCCTATGAAGTCTCAGCAACCTGCATACGTGCGTGGTGCTAATTCCTGACAGATGGAAAGGATAAATAAGTTTAGATAACTTGCCCTTTCATCTTTTCTGATGGAAGGGTTTTTTTTATACCTTTCCTTGTATATTTTAAATTATTATGTTTAATCTATGGAGGTTTTATAAATGTCAAAGAAAAATTTAGTTTACTTTACTTCAGAGTGTGTATCACCTGGTCACCCAGATAAGATAGCAGATCAGATATCTGATGCTGTTCTGGACGCCTGTCTTGCCAACGATCCTAAATCAAGAGTTGCCTGTGAGGTTTTCTGTACTACTGGTCAAGTTATAGTTGGAGGAGAGATCACTACTGAAACATATATTGATATACAGGATATAGTTAGAGCAAAAATTGATGAGATCGGATATAAGCAGGGAATGGGATTCGATTCTGACTGCGGTGTGCTTAATGCTATCCATTCTCAATCCCCTGATATTGCAATGGGTGTGGATACTGGTGGAGCTGGAGACCAGGGAATAATGTTTGGAGGAGCCGTTAAAGAGACTCCTGAGCTTATGCCTCTTGCCCTTGTACTTGCCCGTGAGATCATGGTTCTTTCTACAAAACTTACTAGAAATAAGACTCTAGTATGGGCTAGACCAGATGCTAAATCTCAGGTTACTCTAGCTTATGATACAAATGGAAAAATCGATCACGTGGACACAGTGGTTGTATCTATCCAGCATAATCCAGAGGTTTCTCAGGAAACTATCCACGAAGAGATTAAGCACCTTGTAATTGCACCGGTTCTTGAAAAATATGGAATGTCTCTAGCTGATGTAAGAAACTTCCATATCAATCCAACTGGAAGATTTGTTATAGGAGGTCCTCACGGAGATACTGGACTTACTGGAAGAAAGATAATAGTTGATACTTATGGAGGGTTCTTCAGACATGGGGGAGGAGCTTTCTCTGGAAAAGATCCTTCTAAAGTGGATAGATCAGCTGCCTATGCTGCAAGATGGGTTGCTAAAAACATTGTTGCTGCAAACCTAGCAGAGAAATGTGAAGTTCAACTCTCTTATGCTATAGGAGTTGCACACCCTACTTCTGTTAAGGTGGATACTTTCGGAACGAGCCATGTAGATGAGATAAAGCTTGCCCAAGCTGTATCTGAGTATTTCGATCTTTCACCTAGAGGAATCGAAAGAGATCTTGAGCTTAGAGAGGGAAGATTCAGATATCAGGATCTTGCTGCCTATGGTCACATCGGTAGAACTGATTTAGACCTTCCTTGGGAGAGACTAAACAAAGCTGAAGATCTTAAAAAGCACTTTGAAATCTAATTGAATAAAATATAAAAAAGAGGAAGCCAGGCTTCCTCTTTTTTATATTAAGCTGCTACTTCTTCTCCTACCTCTGACTCATTAAGAGTTTTCTCATAAACTCTTAAGAAAGGAAGATATAGGAAGAATGATAGAGCTACCAGGGCACAACTTAGGATAAGTGCTGTTATGCTGAAGTTTGTTGCAAGGAAAGCTCCTACTGGACCTGGAGTTGTCCAAGGTACAAGAGTTACAATCTTTCCAACTAGATTCATTTTTGTTGCAAACCAAGCTATGCATGCATTCAATACCGGTATTCCCACAAAAGGTATAAACAGTAGTGGATTCATTACGATTGGTGCTCCGAACATTATCGGCTCATTTATATTGAATACTGCCGGAATAACCGAAAGTTTTCCTATAGATTTTATATGGTCATTTTTACTTACCATCATAGCAAGAGCAAGTCCAAGAGTAGCTCCAGCTCCTCCTATGTATACAAAGGCATCTAGGAATCCTCCAGCAAAAACTTTCGGAAGCGCTTCTCCTGCCTGAAGAGCTGCTTGGTTAACTGCAAGGTTAGAAAGTGTTATAGAGTTGATAATTGCCACAACAATATTTGTTCCATGTAATCCTGCAAACCACAGAAGGTGTGTTATGATAATTATGAATATTACTGAGATCAGTGAGTCTGACATATTTAAAAGTGGTGCAAAAGCTTTTAATATAATCTCAGGTAGCATTATGTTGAAGTTCTTTATAGCAAATACATTGACTGCATGGAATACTATAGTCACTATTACAATAGGGATTAAAAGCTCAAAAGATTTTGCAATTGCTGGCGGAACAGAATCTGGAAGTTTTATAACAAACTTTTTCTGAACTAGAAGTCTAAAAATCTCAATAGCTATTATTCCACCTATGATAGCAGTGAATAGTCCCTTAGCATCTAGATATCTGGCATCCATAACAGGCATCCATCCCCCTTGAGGAATAAGGAAAAGAGAGGTAGCTCCCTCAGCTTGCCCTACAGGTAACCAGTCCAGTTTAGCAGAAGTCAACAGGAAAGCGTACATAGAGAGGAATCCTCCAGTAGATCCATTCAGACCATAGCTTGTTGATAGGGACATTCCTATTCCGTAAGAAACAAAAAGTGACATTATTCCCATACTTACATAGAAAGGTTGCACAAGGTCTCCCTTATACGCTCCCATAAGTTTCGCATACCACTCCATATAAAGAACATTATTAGTATCCGTAAAAGGAAGGTTTACCATAAGTAATATAAAAGAACCTATTATCAGGAAGGGCATCGTATATACAAAACCGTCCTTAATTGCATTCAGATATCTATTCTGACCAACTTTACCAGCGATAGGCATCAATTTTTCTTCAATAACATTCATAAATGTGCTCATAAATTTCCTCCAATTTTTTATCTCAATTTGAATAGAATAGAAAGAGGCGGAAGGAAAAACTCCCCTCCCTTTCTCTAAATATACTTATTAATTAAATTTGTAGTTTACACCTACGTAAGACCAGAATAGATCGATATCTTTCTTTTTCCCACCAGCATAGGTTCTGTCAGCATTTTCATATGCCACTCCCATAAATGAAGAGAAGTTTTCATTTATAGCGACATTGGCCATTAACTCATATCTGATTCTGTCTGCAAATTTGTATTCCCAAATTTTATTTCCAGATTTATCTTCAACAGTTCTATCTAAAGTAACTCTTACTCTAGGCATAATAGTTACCTTATCTGTAAGCTGATATGGCATCATAACTCTAAGTTGAGTCTCTATCATTTCCTCTGAATCATAAAACTCTCCAGTAGTATAAAGAGTAGGATTAATAGATAATCTATCAGTTATCTTAAATGATGGACCGAAATCCCCTTCCCAATAATTTCCGTCAGAGTTAGCTCCGCTAGAATTTTTATCCTCGTCATGTCCTACAACAAACCAACCTGCAAAAAGTCCATTGAAATGGTTAAAATCAGTTCCTAACTCAACTCTATTTCTTCTAGTACTCTGCATCCAACCAGGTGCTCTCTCTGAGTCAACAGTTCTATTCTCGCTTCTGTATTTAATATGGAATGCTTGCTTTTCAAAAAGTTGGTATCTTACTTTCCAGTCAACTCTAGTTGCGTCCCACTCAGCATCTGTATTAATGAAAGATAGGTCTCCACCGAATCTTTTTTCAACATTTAGATCTAACGTTAACTTTCCTCTAGTTGCAGAAATTCCAGTCCCTATAAAAGTACCATCTTCATCATCATTTCCACCGATCACTGCTGATTGATTGTCAAAATCTTCTACCTCTAAGTACATTCTTCCTGCAAATTTCCAAGGCTCAACAGTTTTCGCCTGAACTATAACAGCCTCTACAGCTTCTACAGGTTCTGCTACTACCTCTTTTGCAAAAACATTTGCCCCCACCATTGATAGAGCAGCTAATAAATAAATCGATTTTTTCATTTTGTTCCCCCCTTATTTTATATTTAATTATATCTTTTGTTCAGCTAGTGCTAAAGCGAAATCCAATATTTTTTTCCCGTTTAGAGTTCCATAAGCCATTGTATCTATAACTGCAAGTGGCTTTCCAACTTCTTTAGCTATCGGCTCTAACTCTCCCTTCTTAAATCTAACTTGTGGTCCTAGTAGAAATACATCATACTGTGGAAGTAACTCGTGAAATCTTTCTAATCCAACAGCATCTATTTTTACCTCTATATTTTCAGCAGCAGCTACATTCTCCATCTTTTTTACTATTATACTAGTTGACATTCCAGCAGAACAAAGTAATAATATTTTTTTCATTTTAATCTCCTCATTATTCATTTATTTATTTTTTGTAAATTTTTTTCACAAAGGCTACTTTTGAATTGTTTTTTTCACCCTATCTGCTATCCATTATATTATCTGTTTCAAAAAAAGTCAATTTTTACAAAAATAAAGCTTTTTTCGTCTTTTTCAGTATTATTTTTTATAAAAAACTTGCCAAAAACTGTAAAATCGTATATTATTTAGAGGTGACGAAAAAATATTGAAAATAAATCGTCTAATTTTTATCAAAACAGGTAAAAAAAATACAAAAAAAATTTATTTTTTTTACTTTTTTTATATATTTTTACAGGAGTGTCTCAAATTTATGGAAAAAATGACCTTTGATTTTTTTAAAAACAACATTTTTATTCTCAGTGATAAGAAACTCAATAGAAAAGAACGGGAATTTTTGAGTTTGATCAGAGATAAAAACGAATCAAAAAATGAAAAATTTATAATTTTTACTACTAAAGAGTTGGAGCAGATTGTCAAAGAGGGAGCGGTCATCCAAGATTTTTTAGATAAATTTTGCAAAAGAAGAATTAATCTCTCTTTAACAGAAAAAAATAAAACTATTTTCTTTGCCTCTTTTCCAATTTTTGATTTCTATATAAAAAATGGAAGTGATTATAAATTTTATTTTTCCAATTCTTTGGAGTGTCTCAAGGAGATAGATTTTTTTAAGGAGCTAGATCTTCTGCTCATACTTCTCTTTAAAAATGAAAACAGTTTTTATCTATATTGGCATATGCTAAAAAATAGGAATCAAGGGGAATTTTCATTGAGCCGAAATGAACTAAAAGATATTTTGGGGGTCGAACAGGAAAGCTATGAACGTTTCTTTGATTTTGAAAAAACAATTTTAAAACCTATTTTAGAAGATATCAATAATTTAACAAAATATAATATAAGCTATAGTAAAATTAAAAATAGCGAGGGAAGTACCAGTAAAATAGTTGAAATCCGATTTTTTTTCCATCACAAACTATCTCCTTATGTTTTGGAAGAGATTGACAAAATACTTCTCCCTATCTGGGAAAGAGTTTCTTCCCCTTCTAAAATAGCAAAACTGATAGAAACTACCATGCTAAATGAGGGTGTTGATTTTGTAAAAAAAAGTTTATACAACATCGACAAAAACATTTCCGGTCCACTGGATGAGGTTATTACCCTGGCATTAAAGCAGTCTGCTCCGTCCAGCCATCAGGATCAATATATTCTGATCAGTAAAACCGCCAATGTCTTTAGCAACAGATTTGTTTTTGAATCCAAGCTTTATAAAGAGCTTCTGAAATGTAAATTTTACTACAACTACAGTTTTTTAAAATCTCTTAGAAGTATTAAAATCGGAGTCCCTTTAGAATATAAAGATTCCAAGCATAAAATAGATATTCTCTATTTGGATGGGGGAAGGGAAAGCACTATCAATATTTACAAGATAATTGAAAAATAGAGGGGATAGAATTAAATTTCTATCTCCTCTATTTCAATCTGAATCCCTAAAAATTTTTCTGTTATCTCTACAAACTTATTTTTCTTTCCTGTTACAAAAAATTTTAATTTTCCCTTATTTTTACCATTTTTCAAAAGCCCCTTATCCTTCAGATAATTTTTTAACTCTAAAGCAGTTTCATAGGCAGGATCCACAATTATACGGGAAGGTATATATTTTTCTATTTCATTCCGAATTATTGGATAATGAGTACAAGCTAAAATAACTGACTCTGTATCTGCAGGTATTTTTTCCAAATATTTTCTCAATATTCCATCTCTGTCTGGATAGTTTTCCCAACCATTTTCTATCATAGGGCACCATTCTTTACAGGGTATACCAAAAATTTCTATATCTCTATGAAATTTACCAATCTCCCTATCATAAGCTCCGCTGGAGCAGGTATATGGTGTGGCTAAAAAGGCTATTTTCTTACTGCTTATTTTCATGGCCTCTTTTACCCCAGATTCTATTACTCCTATTATAGGAATAGGGTATTTTTTTCTCAATATTTCCAAAGAGGTTGCTGTAGCTGTATTGCAGGCAACCACTATCATTTTACACTGTTTTTTTATAAGGAAGTTTACTATTCTTTCACAGTATTGAAGAATTTCCTCATGGGATTTCTCTCCATAGGGAGAATTTTTATTGTCTCCTACGTAGATTATATCCTCTTCTGGAAGAAGTTCTATTATCTTTTTTAAAACTGTTATTCCTCCAACTCCAGAATCAAAAACTCCTATACTATAATCTTTTTCCACAATTTTCCTCCGTCCTAAAGCATATAATATACTGAGAAGTAATTAAAAAATGTCCCTCCCAGTACAAAAAGATGCCATATTCCATGGGCAAATCTGATATTTTTCATGGCATAAAATATAACTCCCACTGTATAGCTTACTCCGCCCCAGATAAGGAGTTTCAAAGAGAGAGGAGTTATGAGAAGCTCCAGATCTTTAAATACAAAGGCAACCATCCACCCCATTAGAAGATATATTATAGTGGATAACACTCCGAATCTTCCAACAAAAAATATTTTGAAAATTATCCCTAAAAATGTGAGCCCCCACTGGATTGCAAATAGAGTCCACCTGGTATTTCCCTGAAAAGCTCCCAGAAGATAGGGAGTATAGGAACCTGCTATCAATATATATATAGCTGAATGATCCAAAATTTTAAATATTTTTTTGATTCTTCCCCCATTCAAAATATGATAGGTTCCCGACATGGCATAGAGTATCACTATAGAGAGGCAGAATACCACACTTCCTATCATATAGCCCTTATTTCCAAGTCTTGCAGAATGAACTAGAAGTGCTCCCAGCCCCACCAATCCCAAAACAACTCCGGCATAGTGAGTCATGGCATTTATCCACTCCTCTAACCTTGTATAATCTGACATCTCTGCCTCCTATTTTTTCCTGTATTTATATACCTGAAAATCCTCATGGTCACATATTTCAATTACCTCATAACCATATTTTTCCACATGGGGCAGATAGAGAGGAGCCTTAGGTTTCTGAACTTCCACATGGGGCTTCAACCTAGAAACAAGCAGTTCATCCATAGGATAATTCTCTAGAAAATATCTGTATATCTGTTCTCCTCCGCATACAAAGACTGTTTTTCCTGTTTCCCCATATTTTTCTAAAAGAGCATCTATATCCGTATCCCTAGTAAGAACTATGACCTCTCTTGTTTTTCTCATAAGTTCCACTGGCACACAAAGGGCTGTATTTTTTCCAAAAAGTGTCACATGCCCTGTTGTTGTCTCTTTATAATATTTCAACTCCTCTTTAGAGTGCCAAAGAAGTCCATTTCCCTCTGGATTTTTATCCCCTATAAGATTGTTCTCTGCCACACAGACCATCAGTTTTAATTTTGCTCTTTTTTTCATACGCCCCTCTTTTAAATAGCTATTTCGTAAGATATTTTTTCTCCGTGAGAATATTCCTCTATCGCTATATCCTCAGGTTTAAAATCAAAAATAGATTTGAAATTATTGATTTTCAGTTTAGCTCCCGGATATTCTTCACGTTCCACCTGCTCCAGAAGTCTATCCATATGCCTGTCATATACATGTAGGTTATGGATATTCCAGATTATTTCAGCAGGTTCCAGTCCGCACTCTAGGGCTACTAGCTTATGTAGTACAGAGTATTGGAACACGTTGGCAACAAGTCCTAAAGCTATATCACAACTACGCTGTCTCACTTCTAAATAAAGTTTTTTTCCTACAACACTCCACTGTGTCAGGTGCACGCATGGAGTCAGAGCCATTTTGTCCAGGTCTTCTGGAATCCAGATCTCAGTCATTATTCTACGGCTGTTGGGATTTTTTTTCAGTTCTCCCACCACATAGTGAAGCTGGCTAGGATATCCAAAGGTTTTTACCCCTATCTGCTTTCCATAGGCTGGTCCGATTGTTCCATCTTCCAGTTTCCATTCGTCCCAGAATTTACATCCCAATCTGTTTAGCTCGTCCACATTGTTAGACTGAAGAATCCAGATCCAGTAGATCTCCCTTATGGGAGCTTTGTTGGGAGAAAATCTTGTGGTGAGCAGATTTGCCTCATCCCCTGAGTTATCCAGTCTGAACTGGTAACCTATATAACTTTTATAGTGGGCAGGTGTTCCATCTGCATAACGGGTTCTTACCTCTCCCTGACTCCAAATTCCATCTCTATCTACAGTTTTTACTATATCTCTATAAATTTTATCAAATTTTGCCAAAATTTTTCTCCTCTCAATATTTTTTTATCTGTTATAGTATATCTCATATTTCCAATTTTGAATACCTGTTTTTAAAACTTTTAAAAGTATAGACCACCTTCACTACGATTAACTTTTAATCTTTTTTAATTTTGAACTACTTTTAATATCTTCTCCAAAAAACATTATTTCACAAAGGTTTTAACCTCACAATCATATAAGTATTTCCATATGCAAACAAGTTCACGATTAATTAAAATGCGTAAAAAAGAACTTTTTTTCACCTTTATTTTTTTGATTTTTCTTTCCCTTAATAGTAAACTAACCTTATAAAATAAAATTAATTTTTAAGGAGTGTGAATTATCATGTCAAAAAATTCATTAAACCTACCTATTAAAGAGTTCTATCTATATTTCGTTCTGGCTTTTATCCTTCTTTCTCTTTTCATGGGAGAGATGGCAGTAGTTGCTCTTTTCTCTACAGCTGCATTTTTCTTCCTTTTTAAAATGCCAGACTTCAGAAAATCAACCGTGGCTCTTGCAGCTTCTGTCCTTGGAATTTTCTTCACTATAAACAGATAATTACAGAAAAAACAGGGTGCAATCCCCTGTTTTTTTATTTGAACTATTTTTTCAGCTCCTCTTCCAAAAGATCTAACAGTCTGTGAAACTCCACCCCTATTGCTTTGAAACTTTCGGGATTGCTCAAATCTGCCCCTGCTTTCTTCAGCTGATTCATAGGATGATCATCTCCTCCCGATTTCAGAAGAGTCAGATATCTCTCTCTAGCTTCAGCTCTTTCAGAATCACTATATTTACTATCTGTCACCCTGCTGTAAAGCTGGGCAGAAGCTGCAAAACTTGTTGCATATTGATATACATAATATGGTGAGTTGTAGAAATGAGGAATTCTTGCCCAGATAATTTTTTGAAGTTCATCTATCGTGATCCCCTCACCGAAATACTCCCTCATAAGTTTAACCATTATTCCATCTAGAATATCTGGAGTTACAGGTTTTCCATCCTCTACCATCTTATGCACCTGATACTCATAATCAGCAAACATAGTCTGAACATAGTAAGTTCCCACTATATTTCCCAGTGCCTGTTCTATAAGGGCTATACGCTCCTTACTGTCAGAAGTTTTTGCCAGCATGTTGTCCAGAAGCAGTCTCTCATTAAATGTGGAAGCTACCTCTGCCACGAAAATTGTATAATTACTCGTCGCATAGGGCTGATTCTCGCTGGAGTAGAGAGAGTGCAGAGTGTGTCCTAACTCATGGGCAAGGGTATAAACTGCATCCATAGTCTTGTTATAATTAAGAAGCATATACGGATGCACATCATAGATATTTATAGAGTATGCTCCACTACGTTTATTCTCTGTTTCATACACATCTAACCACCCATCACTTATGGCTCTGGACAGCTTCTCTGTATACTCCTCTCCTAAAGGTTTTACAGAATCTAGAACCATGTCCTTGGCTTCATCATAGGAGAACTCACGGTCATAGTCCACTATATTTATAGAGTTGTCATAGTAATGGTACTCCTTCAGCCCCAGATATTTTTTTCTAATATCTATATATCTGTGGAGTGCATCTGTATTTTCTCTTGTGGATTTTATCAGAGTTTCATATACCTCTGTAGAAATATTTTTAGGCTCTAGAGCTCTCTCAAGAGTCGAATTAAAATTTTTAGATCTGGCTGAAGCCACACCTCTCTGAACTATACCTCTGTATATGGCTCCATAGGTATTTCTGTTGTCTTTGAATGAGTTGTATAGAGCTTCGAAAACTTTTTTTCTATTTTCTTGATTCCGGTCTGTGGATACCACCTTAGAATATACTCCGTTGGTTACCTGTATCTCCTCTGGGGATTCTTTTCCATCTTTATCCTGAAGTTTTACTCTGTTCCATTTTATATCTGAAGTGGAAAGCTCAGAATATATATCGTTTACAGATCCGTTGAACTGGGAAAAATAGGATAACAGTTTCTCACTTTTTTCATCCAATACATGGGCCTGAAGTCTGTAGAGCTCCATAAGAGAAAATCTATGAGCCTCCAAAGCCTCCCTGTTTCCATCTATCCACTCTACCATTGTCTCCTTTGGAATTGTGAGTATCTCTGGTGTTATCCACGAAGTCACTATTTGAAACTGGGTATATAGTGATTCTATCTCTTGAAGTTTTTCCGAAGCCTTACTATCTTTGGAATTTAGGTCCTTCATAAGATATGGATATAGATATACCCTGTCTGTAAGTCTGGAAAGTTCCTCATCTTTTTGGGTAAGCTCTATGAATTTTTGAGAATCTTTAGATATTTCACCTCTGTAGGCTGGAATCTCCTCCATAAGTTTTTTCATCTTTTCTACATCTTTTTCCCAACTCTCCCAATCTGGGTATATGTCAGCTAAATCCCATTTATATTTTGCTTCTATCTCTTCTCTTTTCAACATTCTATTCACTACCTCCATCTCTATTTTTTGGATACTTTCTCCTGTTCTTTTGAGATTTTCCCAATAGAAAGTTCCGTTAAACCCTATAAATATTATTGCTCCTATTAACAGCAGTTTTTTCATATCCTCCCACCTCTCTACCATATATTAACCTATTTCAGACAAAAAAAACAGGGTTAATTTCCCTGTTTTTTTTAAAATTTAATTTAATCTGTCTGCTGGAAGCACTTTATTAAGAACTACCCCTATAACAGCTGCTATAGCAAGTCCTGAAAGTGACACTGTTCTCCAGATTATAACATTGTCTATAGCTATTCCCAAAACGAATATGAGAGATGCAATCAGAAGATTTCTTGAGTGGGAGAAATCTATCTCAGCTTCTATAAGAGTTCTTACTCCTACTGAAGCTATCATTCCGAAAAGTATTATTGAGATTCCACCCATTACAGGAACAGGTATCGTCTGAAGCATAACTCCGAATTTTCCCACAAAGCTGAGGGCTATAGCATATACCGCTGCTATTCTCAAGATAGAGGGGTCATATACCTTTGTTACTGCCAGAACTCCTGTGTTTTCTCCGTAAGTAGTATTGGCAGGTCCACCTAAAAGTCCTGCTACAACAGTGGCAACTCCATCTCCCAGAAGTGTTCTTGCAATTCCAGGATTTTGGAAGAAATCCTTTCCTACTACCGCTCCGTTAGTTGTGATATCTCCTATATGTTCTATAAATACCACAAGAGCTATAGGTGCTATTGCCAGAACTGAAGTAAGAGAAAACTCCGGTACAGTTAGAAGATCCTTCATGGCTTCTGGAGAGAAACCTATCCAGCTAGCTCCAGAAAGAAGATTCAGATCCACCATTCCCATAAAATATGCCACTGTGTATCCCAAAATTACAGAGATAAGGATAGGCACCAGTCTGAAGAAAGATTTTTCTAGGATTGAGATTGTTATCATAGAAATTACCACTACAAGTGCTACAAAAAGACTTTTCATATTGAAAGTTCCGTTGGAGTATCCTGCCATTCCTAGAGCCACCGGGCTCAATCTCAGACCTATTACCATTATGATAGGTCCAACAACAACAGGGGGAAAGTAAGACTTAACCCTGTCTACTCCAAATACCTTTATAACATAAGCCATTATCATATAAACTATTCCTGCAGATATAACTCCCCCTTTTACTGCAGCTATTCCACCTTCTTTAAGTACCAGAGATATGGCACCTATAAAGGCAAAAGAAGATCCTAAAAATACAGGAACTATTCCCTTAGAGCAAAGATGGAAAAGAAGTGTTCCTACCCCTGCACTGAGAAGTGCTACAGATGGATTTAATCCAGTTAAGAAAGGAACCAATACTGTGGCTCCAAACATTGCAAGGACGTGCTGAAGTCCTAAAATCATTTTTGTTTTTTTGTTGATTGTCATTTTTCTCCCCTTTTCTAATTTTTTATTTTTCAAAAAAAAAGTAGGTGTCAGTAGACACTTACCCTTTAAGTTTCGCCAAAAATTCAGCTGTATTGATAATATATCTGTTATGCTCTCCCTCACCGACAGTTATCCCGTCATGAGTTACTTTAACAGAAAATCCAAGTTTCTTTCCATCTACTTTTAACAGAACTGCCTTACAAAGAAGCTTATCCCCTACAAGATTGGCTTTAAGATGCTTTATATTTACAGAGGTTCCAACAGTTGTAAGCTCATCTGACAATTCTCCCTGTGCCAGTTGAAAAGCTGTGTTCTCCATAAAAGCAATAAGCATCGGTGTCGAAAATACTTCAAGGGCACCTGAAGCTACTTTGGCAGCTGTTTCATTTTCATTTACGGTTTTTTCAATTACAAGTTCCATTCCCTCTTTTAACATATCTACCTCCATTTTTTTAAACCTTATGGATTATACAGTAAATTTCCACAAGAGTCAACTTTTTTATCTGTTTTTTAGAATTCCCAAAAGGACTCCCTTGTCAAAAGTTATCCTACAGCTTTCCTCCTCTATCACATTGCTCATACAGATAGATTCCCACTTTTGGAGATTGTAACCATTCAGAGGGTATCTGAACCCTTTCAGACTGATATTTTCCACCTTCTCACTCATGGGTATAAAGGAGATTCTGCCACCTTTTCTATTTCTGATTGTACACTGTTTTTTCACTGAAAAAATAATTTCTTCCTCTGTGAGAAATATGAGGTTAGAATATTTCATTAGAAGATTGAGATTGGTCAGTTCATGTGCCCGGTCTCCTCCCAGTCCTCCTATTACATATATCTCTTCATATCCCTGGGAACAGACGTATTCCAGAAGAAGCTCCCCGTCGGTAAAATTTTTGTCTTTGGGAAATCTTTTCAGAACAGTGTCCGTCATCTGGAGTTTTTCCAATTGGAAAGAGTCTACAGAATCCATATCTCCCCATATCTCCAATGGTTTTATACCCAGGATTTCACAGTGTCTGTATCCCCCGTCTGCACAGTAGATATCCCCAGGATTTTTCTCCATATACTCTCTAAAAAAAGAGCTTTTCCCCTCTAATTCTCCGTTGAAAAACAGATAGACTCTCTTTCCCTCCATCAGTCATCATCCTCCTCTGTATCCACAACTATAAATACTGGAAGATGGTCTGAAACCTCTTTTTTGCTTCTCTGGTAGTCTCCCCCTGTAAAATCATATTTTCCGCTTTTACCCTGGAACTCCCTTGTATGAATGGTAGAGAGAAATATATTGTCATAGGCATTGGCCAGTCCCTTATTACCTATGGTGGTTTTCATAGTAGGGTCTATTCCATAGATTATCTTGTCTGGATGGAGAACCGTCATCTGTTCAAAGGCCTCATCATTGGCAGAAAGGTTGAAATCTCCAGCTATAATCACATCTTTCTCTTTTTCATCCAAGCTCTGAAAGTAATCATAGACCTCATCATAATTAAAAGCCTCCGCTCTTCTCAGACTGGGACTTTTTCCAAAGACAGAGTGTGCCATGACCAATATAAAATCAAAATTCCCCATACGGAAAAAAGCCCCATAGGGAGGTCTGGTGAATCTATTTTCAGGGTCAGGATAAAAACCCATCTCTTTAATCAGCACAGCTTCCTCTCTCTGCCAGATATATCCGTAGTATTCCTTATATCCACTGTCTCCCTCTGCATAGGGGGAGATATGAAAATCCCATTTTTTACCTGTACTTTTTTGAAGGGCATCTGCCAGCTCCTCCACTCCTCTTCTGTTCATAACCTCTACCAGACCCACCATGTGAAAATTTTTTATAGCTTCTGCCATGGCTCCGTAGTTCTTTTCACCCTTTCCCAATCTCAAGGTATTGAAAGAGGCTATATATTTTTCCTGGGAGAAAGTCAGCAGGGAGACAAGTAGGGAAAATATCAAAATAATTTTTTTCATAATCACTCCTTTAGAAAAACAGGCAGGAGGATTAATCCTCTCTGCCTATAATTTAGTAGTTCTCTGGGAACATTATTCTCTCTACACCCTCAATAACAATATGAAGGATTGCCATATGAATCTCCTGGATTCTGTCTGAAGTCTCTCCTGGAACTATAAACTCATAGTCACACATTCCACGAAGTTTTCCTCCATCTTTTCCCAGAAGTAGGACTGTCTTCATACCGATTTTTTTTGCAGATTCCACTGCCTTTATCACATTGGCAGAGTTTCCGCTGGTAGATATACCTATAAACATATCTCCAGGTTTTCCGAAGGCTTCTACCCCTTTAGAAAAAATGTAGTCAAAACCATAGTCATTTCCTACACATGTTATGTGGGAAGAATCTGAAATTGCCAGAGCTGGAAGAGGTCTTCTCTCTTTTCTGAAACGTCCTGTGAACTCCTCAGCAAAATGCTGGGCATCACAGTTACTTCCTCCATTTCCACAGATTAGGACCTTATCTCCTTTGTTAAAAACTTCTGCAAGAGCTTTGGCTACCCTCTCTGTCTCTCCTCTTTTTTCCTCATCAGAGATAAATTTTTCCAGCATATCTGCTAAAATTTTATACGATTCCATTAGGTTCATAGATTCCCTCCAGCTTAAATCTTATGATTCTGAATAAATTTTATAAATTTTATAATCTGCATAAGATTTCTCTTGTCCTTAGTTATAACAATCTGATATCCATCTTCTACATCTTCTATCTCTTCCAATATCTGAAGTTCTCCCTTGAGCACCTCTTTTTTCACTGCATAATAAGGAAGAATTACATTTCCTATTCCCTCTCTTACCATACTCTTTATTACCTCAGTGTTACCAGTAACTGGAATTCTCTTGGTAAAAGTTATTTTGTAATGTTTTTCCATGCTCATTATAGCATTGTTGTTGTTAGGAATATTTTTTCTTGTAATAAGAGGATCTGAGGCCATTTTCTCCATACTTGAATACTCTTTTCTTCCTACAAGAACATATGGAACTGTCTCTACTAAAAGAGCTTCCAGATTAGGATCAGTTATATGCTCATTGTCTATAATAACTATGTCTAAAGTTCCCTCTTTTAGGGATTTCAGAAGATGATCCTTAGTTGAAATCACTATTTCAAAATCAATTTCAGGATGTTTTTCTGCGAATTCCTTCATCATTCTAGGAAGAAGAGGTTCTCCGATTACAGAGCTGGCTCCTATAACTATTTTAGACTGATCTATGTTTATTATTCTTGTTATCTCTCTCTCTGCTCTTTTTACTTTGTCAAAGATATCCTCTGCCATATGGAAAAGTGCCTCTCCTGCATAGGTAAGCTTTATCTTTTTTGAGCTACGGTCAAAAAGTTTCGTCTGTAAAAGATCTTCAAACTTTTTTACTTGAATAGAGACTGCTGATTGGTTTATATACAATTTACTGGCTGCTTTTGTGAAACTTTTCTCTTTTGCAACTTCATAAAATATTCTTAAATAATGTAAGTCCACTTTATCCTCCTGAATTTCATTTGATTTATATACATATATTCTAACATTTTTTTCCAAAAAAAAATATAGTTTAAATATATTTTTTTTATAATTAAAGCCGGAAAAATTTTAAAGCTCCCTATGCACCTTTACACTCTGAACTATTCCAAGCATGATAAAACTTAGAATAAGAGAGCTTCCTCCGTAACTCATAAGGAGAAGTGGCTTTCCAGTTACTGGCATAATCCCCATTACCATTCCCAGATTAACTATCACATGGAAAAGAAAGACTCCTCCTATTCCATAGCACAGGAGTTTTCCGAACTCATCTTTAGCCTTGTCTCCTATATGCATTATCTGAAATATGAGAATGGCATATATAAGAAGGAGAAGTGCTCCTCCCACAAGACCGGTCTCCTCCAGATATACCGAACCTATAAAGTCCGTATGGGCCTCTGGAAGGAATCTCAGTTTACTCTGGGTACTGTTCAGTAACCCCTTTCCATATATTCCACCAGATCCTATGGCAATCTTGGACTGGGTCACATTCCAACCGCTTCCCAGAAGATCTGCCTCTGGATCCAGGAAGGTAAGAACTCTCTGTCTCTGGTAGGGCTTCAGTAGAAAATTATAGGCCAGAGGTACAAAGGCTACCACTCCACCTATTAAACTCACTACTACCCTCCAGTTTATTCCATTTATAAAAAGTACCACTAGATATATAAAAACTAGAGAAAGGGAAGTTCCCAGATCTGGCTGTTTAGCTATCAGCAAAAATATGGGAATAATATGGAAAAAGGAAAAAAACATCTTTTTAAATCCGTCATTCCTATTTTTGGTATAGTTGTCTACCAGATAATCTGAAAATGTGAGTATCACCATAACCTTGGAAAATTCCGAGGGCTGGATAACTATAAATCCTAAATCTATCCAACGCTGTGCACCCAACCTCTTGATTCCAAATATAAAAACAGAAAGAAGGATTAGAATATTGAGAATATATATCAGTTTACTGTATTTGGAATAATATCTGTAATCAATTACTGAGAAAACCACATAGGCTCCTATCCCTATAATTCCAAATATAATCTCTCTGTAAAAGAACCCTAAAGTCCTTTGGGCAGTGGTACTATATATACTTATGAGACTTAAGCAGAGTATACAGAGTGCATTTACCAGAAGAGTATAACTCACTCTTCTTATTTTTTTGACTTCTGATATTCTTTCCATATTCTATACTCCTGTGGATCCGAAGCCTCCCGAGCTTCTTTCGGTCTCTCCAAGTTCATCGCTCTCTTCAAAACTCATCTGATAAACTTTTTGAAGCACAAGCTGAGCTATTCTCTCCCCGTTTTTCACCTCAAAGGGCTCTGAACTAAGGTTTACTAGAATTACCTTGATCTCTCCACGGTAATCTGAATCTATTGTACCTGGAGAATTCAGAAGGGTTATTCCATTTTTTATAGCAAGACCACTACGGGGTCTCACCTGGACTTCATAACCTTTAGGTATCTCCATTTTTATTCCTGTTGGAATAAGGGCTCTCTCCAGAGGTTTTAAAACAACACTCTCCTCCAGAAGAGCTCTTACGTCCATTCCTGCAGATTCCTCTGTCATATATTGAGGGATTAGGACTCCCTCAGATTTTATTATTTTTACTTTTACTTTCTCCACATTCTCTCCTATTCTATATCGCCTAAGACAGATACTGAGTATCCCTCTTTCTTAAATAACTTCTCTGCCAGTCTTTTTACATCTTCTATATCTATTTTAGAGATTATCTCCATAACCTCTTCAACATCTATTATTCTTCCATAGAGTTGATAAGAGTTCCACATTCTTATCATCTTTCCTCTGCTGTTTTCCAGTGCAAAAGTCAGGGAGCTTATTATCTGGTTTTTTGCTCTTTCCAACTCTTCCAGAAGAATCCCCTCTTTTTTAATCAGCTCAAGCTCTTCCTGGATAAGCTCTATTACCTCTCTATAGCTTTCTTTTGAAGTTCCTGCATAGATTGTGAATGCTCCCCCCTCCTCAAAATTTGTGGAGTAACAGTAAACTGAATATACCAGTCCACGCTCTTCACGGATTTTTTGGAAAAGTCTAGAACTCATGTTTCCACCCAGTATGTCAGCCAAAATCCCCATGACATACCTGTCTTCATGTCTCGTAGAAACTCCCTCAGTATTGAAGCACAGATGTACTTGGTTGCAATCTCTTTTTAAAATGTTTTCCCCTGTGGAAAGAGTGAAATCTGAAGCTATCTCCCTTCTCGCACCTCTCTCCTCCATCTTACCGAAACTGTCTTCCAGAAGTTTTTCTACTTCCTGAAAATCAAAATTTCCAGCTATGGAGATCCCTATATTTTCAGGGCAGTACTTGCTTCTGAAATAGTTCATAAATGCATCTCTATCTATATTTTTAAGTATCTCCTCGCTTCCGAGAATATTGTTTCCATACTCGTTTTTTAGGAGAAAAGAGATGTTCTCATCATGTATTGTCTCTTCTGGAATATCCTGATACATCTTGATCTCTTCCAAAATTACGTTCCGCTCTTTCTCCAAATTTTCCTCGGTAAAAGTGGAGTTGAGGAACATATCTGCAAATACATCTACAGCCACTGGAAGTTTGCTAGAAAGCATCTTCACATAGTAGCAAGTAGTGTCTCTGCTGGTATAGGCATTCATGTTTCCACCGTTATAATCGATTATTTCCGATATCTCCTTGGCAGAACGCTTCTCTGTTCCCTTGAACATCATATGTTCAATATAGTGAGAGATTCCCTGCTCATGAGGATACTCATTACGGGCTCCTGTTTTTACGAAGATTCCCATGGTAAAGCTCTGTATATCTGTAACTTTCTCCATAAGGAGAGGTATTCCATTGCTTAATTTTTTAATCTCTATCAATTTTTTCTCCTCTTTTAATATTCAGCTTTATTTACAAAATAGATTCCCAGAGCTAGAAAAAGTACATTAGGTATCCAGTTTCCTATAAAGGGATCTATAAATCCGTTTTTACTTATAGCTTCAAAAACTCCTCCCATGAGATAGTATCCATAACCTAGAATTATGGAGATTCCTATACTCATTGCAGAAGCCCCTCTCACATAACGGCTTCCTAGGGCCAGCCCCATAAAGCAGATTACAAAACTTGCAAAGGGGTATGAGTAACGTTTGGCTATCTGCTGGATATACTCCTTTGTATCTCCACCCACAGCCTTTATATCTTTAAGTGTCTCTTTCAGCTCTCTATTGGTAAGAGTTCTGGAGTCCTTTTCCAGAGTGATAAACTCTTCCGGTTCAGCACTGAACTTAGGATCTCTGAATTCTGCTGTTTCAATACTCTCTTTTCCGTCAAGTCCTGTGATATGGGCTTTTTCTAAAACCCAAACCTTGTTTTCTCTGTCATAGATTCCTTTGGAAGCTGTGATTATCTTCTCTATCCTTGTGAATTCAGGATTCAGTTCTATAAACTGGATATTTCTTCCATATCCCTCTTCTCTGTTTATAAGACCCATATAATATACATAATCCCCTTTTCCCCGTAAGAAAGCTTTCTCTTTCACTACTGGTATCTCCCTATCTCCCTTTGAACCCCTCAATATTCTGGTCTGTTCATAAAATTTGGGAGCTACTCTGTCACTGAGAAAAAAGATTCCCACAGAGACTAAAAAAGATATGATTACAGGGAAAATTATTATTCTCTTAAAACTTATTCCAGAGGTCTTAAGAGATATTATCTCCAGATTGCTGGCCATAACATTCATAGATATGAGCCCTCCCAGAAGAATAGAGAGAGGAGTTACATCTATTATTATTCTGGGAAGAAGAGCCACTATATAGAGAAGAGAATCTCCCACAGCCATTTTTCCATCACTTACAAGCTTTACTATTCTGAATATCTGGCTGAGAAGAAATATATTTACAAAAGCCACGAGACTCAGAAGAAAGGCTTTTAAAAAACCTTTGCATATATGAATATCTATTCTTTTCATCTACATCACCCTAGCCCTGTTTCTATATAGCATATAGGTTGCTATCCCCAAAATGACATTGGGAGTCCATACCCCCGGTATAACTGGAATTTTACCTCTTCCAGCCATAACCAGTCCCAAATTGAGAATTACTATATACAGGAAAATAACTAGAATACTCAGGGCGAAGTTGGTTCCCTTTCCGCTCCGATGGTGACCATTGGAAAGGAGGAATCCCAGTATCGCCAGAAGAATCGTAGACAGAGGTACTGCAAGTTTTTTGTTTATCTCCACTCTGTAAGCTAGTTTTCCACGGCTGTCCTGCTCACTATAATTTTTTATAAGTTCCATTATTCCAGTAGTCTCTATATCTGTTACCTTAAGTTTCATATCCTTGGTGTAGGCTGACAGGGGAATAGCCTTTTCTCCAAACTCTCCCTGAATCTCCTTTCCACCAGTTTTATTAAATTTCAAAAATTCAGCCTCACTTATAATCAGAGCATCATTTTTCCACTCAGCCTCACTACCTGCCAGTACCGTGGGAAAAGGTGATGCCTCATCCTTTTGAAAAAAGAGAACTCCCTTGGCAATCCCCTCTTTTCTCTCTATTTTATCTATATAGATACTGAACTGGTCCACATCATCCATCAAAACTCTCTCTTCCATCTGAAACACGGGATTCTCCGTCGCTATTTTCAAAGTGAGATACTGAAGTTTTTCAAAGGATTTAGGAATTATGCTCTCCTGAAGAAAAAATATAAAAAGAGTCGCCGCCACTGATATGAGAAGTATCGGCCTCAAAGTTTTTTTTATTCCCATTCCCATAGAGGCGATGGCTATACTTTCACTGTTCCTCGTAAATTTTGAGAAGGTAACCATAACTCCTAAAAATATTCCCATAGGAATAGTCTGTGAAAGAATAGGAGGAAGGTAGAAGGAGAGAAGTCTCAGAGTATCTACCAAGGATATTCCTCTGACTATTATGTTTTCCATCATAGCCACAATTATATCTATGAGAAATATAAACGTAAAGATAGAAACTCCCATCAATACAGGCATTTTTAACTCATCTAGAATATATCTTTCTATTATCTTCATACAATTCTCCTAGAAAATCTTTTTTATATATTTATCTACCAGTCTGTTTTTTTTCATCTCGTCTATTTTTTGTTTTGCTTCCTGAGGAATATATTCATAGAAAACATGAATCCACTCATCATATCTCTCCAACACTATACTTTTTTCACCGAGTTTTTTGTAATCTACATTCCTCTTTACCATAAAGTTATATCCGGTAATAAGCACTAGCACAACTAAAATACCCTTCATTCCAGATATTATTCCTCCCCCTAATCTAGTGAGAAGCCCCTTGTCCTGGCTTTTGAAAAAAGTATTTAAAATTGATGTAAATATCATAAGAAAAATATAAAGACATATAAAAATAGTGACGTAGATCAACAGATAGTTGTCCTGTGCTATATTTTTGTGTAAAACGCTCAGTACTATAGGGGTAAAACGTCCGGCGAGATAGAAATTACCTATCACGCCGAATATAGTTATAAACTCAACAAAAAAACCCATTCTCAATCCTGATATAAGGTACATTAGTAGTATTCCCAGGATTACCAAGTCGATATACACTTAGTTTTCCACCACCTTAACCCAGAGAGCTTTTAGGTATAGTGACTCTGGGATATGCAGTATCCATGGATGATCTTCCGGTTGATAGTTAACACCTACAACCTGAAGAAGTTTTCCGTTGGCAGAAGCTGCCATTCTTGTAACTTCTATAAGATCCTGAAGAGAAAGATGGTAAGCACATGTGATAACTCCTAGTACTCCTCCTTTATCCAGCATCTTAAAACTCTGATTACATAGATCATAGAAGAAATCTCTTCCTCTGTGAACATCTATTCTCTTCTTTACAAGAGACGGAGGATCCAGAGTTATGATATCGTATTTATCTCCTCTTTCTGCCATAGTTTTAAGAAGCATAAACGCATCTCCTTCTGCAGTAGAGAAGTCTCCTTCAAACTCATTAAGTTTATAGTTTTCATTACATAGGTAAAGAGCATGGGGCTCTTTGTCCACTGCCACTACTTTTTTCGCTCCTTCTTTCAGGGCTGCAATAGAGAATCCTCCACTACTTGAGAATACATCTAAAAATCTTGTCT
>JBOFCM010000120.1:0-2361 GCA_051646055.1 Fusobacteriaceae bacterium | reverse complement strand
TAGGAGTGAACTACTATGTTCCAAGAAGAGTAAAGGCAAAAGAGATACCTGATGATAAATTCTATAATCCAGAGTTTTACTTCGATTATCATATAAATCCAGAGGGCAGATTTAATCCGTATAGAGATAACAATGAGATTCACCCAGTGGCACTATATGATATAGCTAAAAATGTCCAAGAAAACTATGGAAATATTCCGTGGTATTTAGCTGAGATTGGAATCGCTATGGATTTAGAATCAGAAGGGGATATGAAAGAGGACAATCTGATTGATGATAGCTTTAGAACAGAGCTTATGAAAGAGCACTTAATTCAACTTCATAGAGCGATTGAAGGGGGAAGTAACTGTTTTGGAGTTCATCAGTGGACGTTTATAGATTGTTGGTCTTGGCTAAATTCATTTAAAAGAAGATATGGATTCTATAGGCTCGATTTAGCAACTGGAGATAGAGTTAAAAAGAAGCATGCAATCTGGTTCTCAGAGGTTGCAAAAAATAATGAGTTTTAATAGAAAGAGTCTCTGAAAAAAATTCACTAAAAGATGCAGTTTAACTGCATCTTTTTTGTATTTTCTCTTTCAAAAATGTTATACTAAGTATACTAAACAATAAGGAGCAAGACATGAGAAGAGTGCTATTTTTATTTAAAATATCAATAATTTTAATAGTTCTACTAGAGAGTCTCTACGCTGAGGATATAGATCCTTTAAAGGAGTTCACCTACGATATAGTAGTTGAAAACTATACTCAAAATATCAAAAAAGATATTAGGGTAAAAAATAATTTAAATGAGTTACGTGGAGTTTTAGCCAATAACGGTGAAAACTTTTTAGATATAGAGGGTGCTGCTTTTAAATCTTGGGAGATATACAGAGATGGTGAAAAGTTAAGTGTTGGAGATAGAGATGTTTTAGATGATACAATTTTAGAACTTCTTCAAAATGAGGTAGTAAAATATAAAATTGTAGCAAAGCCAAATGAGAAGTTACTCGGACAAAAGTTAAAAAATGAGGTAGTAATTTACGAGGGCGGACAGATATCAGAAAAGTTAAGTTATGAGAATGAGGTTTTAAAATCAAAACCAAAAATCAAAAGAGAGATAGATTCAGAGAGTTACACTTTAGGTGGGTATTTAACTTACAAACTAACAGTTGAACCCGATAGTTCGGGGTATCTGAATAACTATATTGTTAATGAGCATATACAGGATATCTTAGTTCCAACTTTAAACGGGAAAGATGAACCTTTTTTAAAAGATATAGAGATTAAAACAAATCAGAAAACATCTGGAGCGGGTGTGGATATTCCGAGTGGAGAGCGTTTAATATATGAAGTTAAAGGGCGTGTAAATGATAAAGTTTTAGGAGATATAACCTATAAAGAGTTAACTATAAAAAGTCCACCTCCGAATATAAAGGCTAGGATTTTAAACTCTGGAAAATATTCTCCAGGAAGACTTTATACCTATGAAGTTGAGATTGAAAATTCTGGACTTGGAAATGCTGAAGCTGTTCCAATTCGAGCTTTTATGAAAAAGAGTCTGGCTCGGGATTGGAATGAGGAGATGTCACCGGCATTTTTAAATGCTCAAGATATAAATGAAAAAGTGAATATTGGTGCTGGAAAAAAGATTTTTAAAAAATATTCAGTGACAATATCAGATTTTCTGATAGGTGATGTGTATTTGGATTTTGTAATTAATAGTCATACGTACAACAATAAAATAGAATCACATTCACCAGAACCATATATAAGTAGAAAAGTAGAGAGATACCTAGATAAAACAGGAAAGAAAAAAATAGACTACTATACACCAGAAGGATATATAGAGTATCTTTTTAGAGTTGAGAACCGTGGAAAAGGTATTTTAAAAGGGTATGATTTAGATCCAAGTATAGATGAGATTAAAACAAAATCTTCCACTGGAGATGAAATTTTGGCTTTTAGTAGAAGTGAGACCAAAAATGTTTTAGAGCGAGGAGAGGGAGCTCGTTTATTACCTGGAGGATTCACAGAGTACAGAGTTCTAGGAAAAGTTAGTAAAGATGCTGTAGGAGATATAAAAAAAGATGAGATAGTTTCAAAGATGATGAGTAGTGATGTAGCTCACACGTTTTCAGTTTCGAATAAAAACTATAAGCCTGGAGAGAGTATAGAATATGTTGTAAGCTTAAAAAACAGTGGACTTGGAACGGCTTATGGAGTTCAGCATAAATTGGGAATAGATTCAGCTAAAGTTAAACAGTCTGGAATGCAGGATAGAGAGGTGAACCCTTTTAAAAATGTTGAAAAGATAGAGCAGTTTCCAACTATATACCCAGGTCAGGAGTTTAAATACACATTTAAAGGAGTTACTAAAAA
>JBOFCM010000119.1:0-1228 GCA_051646055.1 Fusobacteriaceae bacterium | reverse complement strand
CCTTTATCATCATTACCTAAGAATAGAGGTACAGGCTCAACATAATTAAAATGTTTTTTAAAAGCAGTCTTTCTTTTCTGGTCTGTGCTCAGAATTAAAATCTATTTGCTTCTCCCCACATTTAAAAGACACTTCCACTCTCTCTTCCCCTTTTTCCCCACTTTCTATTATTTCAATCCACTCTTTTGGTTCAATCATTAACATTAAATTCCTCCTTTTCCTCTACTAAAGCATCGATCACAACCTGAACAGGAAGAAACCCCTTTATATACTCATAAAAAAAAAAATTCTTAACCTTTTTATTACCCATATCCAGCCACTTTTTAAAAAACAGATCTTTTCCATCAAGACCAATTCTTGCATTTAAAAACAACGGCTGATTTAAAATTGTTTCTCTTCCTTGTGGCTTAAAATCAGTGTGTGGTAAAAAAATCCCTCCAAGCATCTAAAACCTTAAACCTATAAAAATCTGGAATGCCCTTTATCATTCCTTTTTTCACTCTCATCCATAAAATATCATCCCCCATTCTCAAATTTGAGCATTTATTTAAAAAATATTTCATTATTACGTTCTCTTCCTTCATCTTTATTTCTTTACAGTTTTCAGTTTTCACTCTCATACTTTTCTTCCGCTGTTCAGCATCCATTAATCCCAGAACCCCCTTCCTCCTGAGAACCAATTAGAATAGCATAAACAATTCTGGGAGGCTTATTATTCCATAAAAATCCCAAAACAACATTTTTCACTTGCTTTTCCACCCACATTGGCATAGCAGTTACAGATAAAATGTACCACATCTTAGAGAGCATTAAACTATTAGCAATTATAACTTTTCCCTTCAACTCTAGATCTCTCTGTTTCCAGAAGATCAATCTTCTTTTCATTCCCCCTGCAATCTCCTCCCACACCTTATCTCTTGATCTCTTTTCATCTTTCCCCAAATTTACACCCAGAATCTTAATCTCTTCCTTTTCTTTAAAATCAATGCAAGCTGGTAAAATTGGTGCTTCCCCGAATCTCATATAAACATTTTTTTCCACATTTATCTTTGCACCCGTCACCTTATATGTCTGCATAAGTTACATTGCTATTATAATGCTCTCTACGTCTTCAATTATCAAGGTGGTATCATCAGCATACTGAAACATCTTTGGGCCTCTTTCTCATTTTCAAAATGTATACCTTTAATTCTTTTGTCTTTTTTAATCATCATTCCCCATGGCTCTG
>JBOFCM010000118.1:0-28050 GCA_051646055.1 Fusobacteriaceae bacterium | reverse complement strand
AAAGAGTTAAGAATAAGTGGATATGGAATTCGTGAAGGTGTTCTTTATAAAAAACTAGGTGAATATGGAAAAATAGTGACAGATGTATTTGAGACCAGTCTAAATGATACTTTAAATCATCTAGGATTAGAAAAGGACACAAAAAAAGAGATATATATGAATTTTATAAAAATATACCAATCCTTATTGCCTCATTACCCAATTGGATTTTTAAACGACAAAATTATTAAGACTATTACATATTTTGAAGGGATAGGGAAGTCTATAAACTATTATAATTACGAAAAAAATTCATTCTATATGTTACTTAATTTAGGTTTGAAAGGTATAGAGAATAGAGAACTTCTTCTCAGTGCCTTTATAATTATAAGAGTAGGAAAAGATAAAGATATTCAGAAAAAATATAATTTATTTTTAAAAAATCAAAGTTTAGAAGAGATAAGAATGGCTTCTAAAATACTTAACTTATCTAAAATTTTTTATGAAGTACTTTCTCTTAGATGTGAAGATTTTCAAATAACTATTGAAGAAAAACAGATTGTTTTCTGGATTAAAAAGGACTCTAAAATAGATTTAGATGTTATAGAAGTATATATATCTCAAAAAAGATTTATAAATAGTTTTGATAGAGAGATAAAATTTAAGATAAAAAATTAAAAAAATATTGACATAAGAGATAAAAAATGTTATTATATATGAGTTGTTGGGCTGTCGCCAAGCGGTAAGGCATCGGACTTTGACTCCGACATGCGTTGGTTCGAATCCAGCCAGCCCAGCCAACTTATAAAAAACAGATAACTGTCGTAAGACAGTTTTTTTTTATTTTTCAAAATTTTATTTTTTCTATACCTTGTTTAAAATAGAAAATTAGGGTATAATAGAATGGAAAGATATAGTGACTTATAGGTCACTAAGCTTTAAATTAATTTTTTAGGGAGAGATATTATGAAGAAAATATTAGTTGGAGCAATTGGGATTTTAGCTCTTACCACAACACTTTATGCTGATACAACTTCTAATTCGGGAGAATTTCAACCGGATTATACAAAGTCAAATAGAGAACAAAATAGAATGGGAATTGGTCTAGGAATTGGTGGTAGCTCAAAAATTTATAAACAGGAAGATAATAATACTATGCCGCTTCCTCTATTGGATATAAAATATGACAACTTTTATGTTCAGGGAATAAATATCGGATATCAGGCTTATAGAAATGATTTTTTAACTATGTCAATTTTTCTTGATCCTCTAGCAGGATTCCCAATTGAGGGCGAAGATATGAAAAAAGGATATAAATTTATAGATGACAGAGAGACTCAGGCTATGCTTGGAGTAAAAGCTGATTTTAACCTTTCTAACATAGATATGAGAGGAACAGCTCTTCTTCAAACAGGAGAACACGGATCAAAAGCTAGATTATCTGTTTTTAAAGTTATCTCTGTGGATAAGTTTAAAATTATACCATCAGCCTTTGTTTCATACTTCACATCAGATTTTTCAGATTATTACTTTGGAATATCTGAAAAAGAGGTGTTAAGAGGCAGCGGATCTAAAATAACTGAAGCTTATGAAGCTGAAGGAGCTTTCTCAGCAGGAATTAAACTAACAGGAGATTATTCTGTAAATGACAGATTGTCACTGCTTATATTCCTTGGAGCAGAGAGATTCTCAGATGAAATAAAAGATTCTCCAATAGTTGAAAATAGTACTATTTATTCAGCGGGAGTTGGAGCTAAATATTTCTTTTAATATAAAAAATCAGATAACAAAAAAGAGCAGAAAATAATTTCTGCTCTTTTTTGTTATCTGAAAATTTAAAGATATCTGAAATAAAGATATATATTTGAAAGAATTAAAGTCTGAATAGCGATTAAAGCGCCAAATTTAATAAATTCCATAAAAGTTATTTTAGTTCCTGCTTTTGCAGCAGCACTGACAGCCACTACATTGGTTGCTGAAGCGAGAATACTTATATTTCCTCCTAGGCATGACCCGAAAGAAAGAGCCCACCAGAAAGCATTAATATCTCCTTGTCCTTGAAAAGACGGAATCATAACTTGTATAATTTTTGAAGTCGTTGCAGCATTGGCAACATTTCCTATAACAGAAGTAAAAAGAGCAGAAATCCATGAGATTCCTAAAACAGCTAAATTAAAATGTCCTTTAGTTAGTTCTATTATTTTACTTCCAAGATGATCGATAACATGAGTTTCTTGGATACCTCTTACCATCATAAAGAGTCCTATAAAAAAGAAAAGTGTGTCCCATTCCACATGATGGAGTGTTTCAGCAGGTTTTCTCCCGGCGATTATGACAAGGGAGATGGCACCAGTAAGAGCTATTATAGCAAGACCTTTATCTATAAAATTATTTAAAATAAATCCCACTATTACAAGAAGGAATATTGTTCCTGACTCTTTTAGTAATTTGATATCTTTTAAAGATCTGCTAGCATCTAAATCCATTATACGGGCTTTTAGTTCTGTTGAAACCTTCATTTTTCTTCCATAGACAAAATATACATTTAGGATTAGAATTATAAGGGATACAATAGATACTGGACTTGTATTGAAAAGAAAATCGTTGAATCCCAATCCTGATTCACTTCCAATGATAAGTTGAGTTGGATCCCCTATAATAGTCGCTACTCCACCGATATTGGCGGCCATAACTTCTGTTATTATGAAGGGAAAAGGATTGAGTTTTAATTGATTAGCCAGTAGTATAGAGACGGGAGCCATAAGAAGTATTGTTGTAACATTGTCTAAAAAGGCTGAGCAAACAGCGGTTACAATTGCTAGCAAAACAATCAAGGCAAAAGGTTCACCTCTTACAAGCTGAGCAGCCTTTATAGCAAACCACTGAAAAATACCGGTCTCAGATATAAGATGGACAATAACCATCATTCCTACGAGCAAAAAAATTATCTCCAATCGTTCAGCTACAGATTCCAGGGCTTTTTCTTCATTGAGAATACCTACCATTGCCATGGAAAGACCTCCAATCATTGTGGCCCAGGCTCCATGAACCTTTTCTGTAATTATAAGATAAAAGACAATCGAAAAAATAAATAACCCTATAAAAATCTGCATAAATTCACCTCTAAGTAAATATAATATACTTCCAATATATACTATTTACAATTTTTTGTAAAGTGTTCCTTTATAAAAAAATCTTATTTGCTTTTTTTTGTTAAAAATACTATAATTTAATGTATTGTAAAAAAATTATATTTTAAGATAGAATAGGGGAAGTATGGAATTTAAAAGAATCACCTCAGAAGACAGGAAAGATATAGATAATATAGTAAAAATAGAAGAAGAAGTTTTTGGAAAAAACGGGGGAGCTGATTACTGGCTAATAAAGGCTTTTGTGAGATATGGCCTTCTTCTTGTAATAAAAGAGCGGGATGAAATTATTTCTATAGCTGAATATATGGAGACAATAGAAAAAAAAGAGCTCTTCCTCTATGGATTTCTTACAAGAGAAAAATTTCGTGGAATGGGATATGCAGGAAAACTAATTGAATACAGTGAAAAAACAGCTCAAAATATGGGATATAAAGGTATATTACTTACGGTAGACCCGGAAAATCTTAGAGCCCTTAACCTGTATAAAAAAAAGGGATATGAAATAGTTGAATTTCAGAAAGATGAATATGGAAAAGGAGTTCATAGATATCTTATGAGAAAATCTATAATATAGTAAGGCTTGACAAAATCCCTAAAAAATGGTAATATATATAAAAATGTAACGATTACAAAAAAATAAAAAAAGGAGGTAGGTATGAGTAAATTAGACGTAGGAGATTTTTTGAAATCAAAGGGAATAAAACCTTCTTATCAAAGAATGAAAATATATGAATATCTTTTAAACAATAGAACCCACCCTACAGTAGATATCATATATAAAGCCCTAGCTCCTGAAATTCCAACTCTTTCAAAGACTACGGTTTATAATACTCTTAATCTATTTATAGAAAATGGGATTGTAAATATAATAGTTATTGAAGAGAATGAAACAAGATATGATGTGGATACGACAATTCATGCTCATTTTAAGTGTGATAGCTGTGGAAAAATCTATGATTTAGATTTAGATTCCTCAGTTTTAGAGGTTTTAGCTTTAGATAATTTTCAGATAACTGAACAGCATATATATTTCAAAGGAATCTGCAAAAGATGTAAAAGATAATATCCTATTAAAAAGGAATTCAGCTTCTTCTAAAGAATAAATTAGAGGAAAGGATGGCTGAGTTCTTTTTTATATTTAAAAAAAATGGGAGGAGAGTTATGAAAAGGTTTGAAATGTTTAAGTGTGAAAGTTGTAATGTGGTAGTTGATGTTGCTGTAGGTATAGAGTGTTGTGATGAGGTTCCTGGGTTTGTAAAACTTGAGGAAAAAACAGCCGATAAATCTTTAGAGAAACATGTTCCATATATAGAGGAACACCCTACTGGATATGTGGTAAAAGTTGGTAAAGAGACGGCTCATCCTATGACAGAAGAGCATTATATCCAGTTTATTGAGATTATTATTGATGGCGATAGACTTTATAGAAAATATTTGAAGCCTGGAGATGAACCTTTAGCTTGTTTTGAGGTAGCTAAAGGAAATACGGTAGTGGCAAGGGAATATTGCAATATTCATGGATTGTGGAAAGATAAATAATCTGTCTGAATTAGACTTAAAAATAACAAAATAAGTTTAACTGTAAAAATATAGTACACTTTTTAAAATAGTTCAGAAATGGAAAAAAATCTGTTGACAGAACTTGAAAAATAGTGTACTATATTATATGTAAAACATATGCCTAGATAGCTCAGTTGGCTAGAGCACTCGGTTCATACCCGAGCGGTCGAAGGTTCGAATCCTTTTCTAGGCACCATATTCCAAATATTTTTTTAAACCCCACTTTTTAGATTCACATTTTGTAATCTAACCCTAAATATTTAAGAAAAAAAGTAGTTTCCCTGACTACTTTTTTTCTTTTTTTTTATTGTTTTTTCTTTGAAAAATCAGAGATTTAAGCTATACTTTAAATAAGACAAAAATAGGAGTAAACTTAGAATGGACATAAAAAAAATAATTGTTTCCAGAACAGATAAGATTGGAGATTTGATACTTTCAATTCCCAGCTTTTTTATGCTGAGAAAAATGTATCCCAAAGCCGAAATTACGGTCTTAGTAAGAAAATACAATTATGAAATAGTAAAAAATCTTTCTTATATAGATAGGGTAGTGAAAATAGATGATTATACACAAAAAGAACTTTTGAAAAAGATAGGATACTTTAAAGCTGATCTATTTATAGCTTTGTATAGTGATTCTTTTATAGGCAAACTGGCAAAGGCCAGTGGAGCCAAATACAGAATAGGACCATATTCTAAAATTTCATCTTTTTTTTCATATAACAGAGGAGTTTTTCAAAAAAGATCTTTCTCGAAAAAAAATGAGGCAGAATATAATTTGGATCTTATAAGAAAAATAGATTCTAAACTTTATGATGAAAAATTTATAATAGACACAGAGATAGTTCTCAGCGATGAAAATAGAGAGATCGCTGAAAAATTTTTAAAAAATAACAGAATAGAAGGGAAACTCCTGGTGATAAATCCTTTTATGGGAGGATCTGCAAAAAATATAAGGGATGAAGAGTATACCTCTCTTATGGAAAAACTCTGCCAAAGAGATCCTGAACTCAATATTATAGTCACCGCTCATATAAGTGATGAAAAAAGAATGGAGAAACTTCTCTGTGGACTTGAGGGGAGAAAAATATATCCTTTTTTAAACGGTGGAGATCTTTTGAATACAGCTGGAGTTATAGAAAAGGCAGACGTGTATTTTGGTGGGTCTACAGGACCTACCCATATAGCAGCTTCTTTGAGAAGAAAAATAGTTGCCATATATCCCGCAAAGAAAACTCAAAGTCCTTTAAGATGGGGAGTTTTTGGAGATGTAGATGTAACTTATCTGATTCCAGATGAAAAAAATAAAAAAGAAAATTATAAACACAAATATTTTGAAAGCTACACCTCTGCCATGGAAGAGGAACTTATAGAAATTATAGAAAAAAAATTGAGGAGTAACCAATGAGAATATTGATAATACACACAGCCTTTATTGGTGATATAGTTCTTTCTACTCCTATTTTGAAGAAATTGAAAGAGAAATATCCTGAAAGTGAAATAACGTATCTTACAACTCCTGCAGGAGCAGCTATCCTCAGAAATAATCCGAATATAAGTGAGATAATTTCCTATGATAAACGTGGAACTCATAGTGGAATCATGGGAGTTTGGAATTTGGGGAAACGTCTGAGACAGATGAATTTTAATTTAGTTATCTCCCTTCACAGATATTTGAGAAGTTCTGTTTTGGCATGGCTAACGAGAAGTCCTGAAAGGATAGGATATGAAACTGCTACAGGGGCCTGGCTTTTTACAAAAAAGGTAGTATATGATGAAAAAAAGCATGAAGTGGAAAGAATACTTTCTTTTGTAGAAGGAGAAAAAAGAGATAGAGAGTATGAAATCGAACTTTATCCCAGAGAGGAAGAGAAAATTAAGATAGATACAGTCTTGAAGGGATATGAGGATAAAAAAATTATAGCAGTGGCTCCTGGAAGTAAATGGTTTACAAAAAAATGGCCTTTGGAATATTTTAACTCTCTTTTGGAAAAGTTAGAAAATAGAGAGGATATTGGAGTTGTTGTAATTGGAGGGAAAGAAGAGGAATTACTCAACGTAAAGAAAACTAAAAATATGGTAGATTTAAGGGGTAAAACTACGCTTCTTCAACTTGCTGAACTTTTGAAAAGAAGTGAAATAGTGGTAACTAACGACTCCTCTCCTGTTCATATAGCTTCAGCTTTTAAAAATACCCATATCATAGGTATTTTTGGTCCTACTGTGGAAAAATTTGGATTTTTTCCATGGAGTAGAAACTCCCAGGTTTTGGAAGTTCATGGACTGGAATGCAGACCTTGTGCAATTCATGGGGGAGATAGATGTCCTAAAAAACATTTCCGTTGTATGCTGGAGATAACTCCAGAGATGGTTTATGAGAAAATAGAGGAAAAATTAGCAGTTGAGAGGGATGCGGTTGAAAAGTAAAATGTTGGATAGGGAAACTGAGATTTTTTATCAAAAAGAAAACTCTCAAGAATTAATTTCAAAAATAAAAAATAAAAATTATAGGGAGATAAAAAAACTCAAAGAGGATCAGAGGAGTCGAGTTTATCTTATAGAAATTGAAAGTAATCGATATGTTTACAAAGAACCCATAGAGAAAAATAAAAAATCATGGCAGAGGTTTTTATCCATATTCAGAGGTGGGGAATCTAAAAGAGAGTTTTTAAATTGTGAAAAAATAAAAAAACTTGGCTTTTTAGGTCCTGAACCCATATTAGCTTTGGAGAAAAAAAGTTTTTTAATGACAGTGGATTCTTTTTTTCTTATGGAGTATGTTGAAGGAAAACCTGCAGGAATAGAGGATTTAGATTTGGTAATGAAAAATCTGAAAGCTATCCATGGGAAAGGTTATCTTCACGGAGATTCTCAACTTTCAAATTTCATGGTGAGCAAAAATAATATCTATCTTATAGACTGTAAACTTTCTAGAAATGTATTGGGAATTATAGGAAGGATCTGGGAGTTTATATATTTGGAAGAGAGCTGTTATAGAGAGATAGAAAGTGGCTATGAGAAAAAATTACTCTATAAGATTTTAAAGAAGTTAGGTGAAAAAATTGATTTTTTCAATTATGCCAGAAAAGCATTGAGGAAAAAGTTAAAAGGAGAATAAATTGAAAATACTTGTTATAAGATTGAGTTCCATAGGGGATATTATTTTAACAACTCCGGTTCTCAAAGCTTTTAAAGAGAAGTATCCAGATTCTGTGGTAGATTTTCTTGTTATGGATAAATTTAAGGATTCCATAGAAGGATCGGCTTATGTAGATAATTTGATACTTTTTAAAAAGGGAGAGAATGACGGAATTGAAAATCTCAGAAAATTTGCAAAAAAATTGAAAGAAAATAATTATGATTACATTTTTGATCTTCATGGAAAATTCAGATCCTTGGCACTTACAAAATTCATAGGAGTAAAATCTTACAGATACAAAAAAAGAAGTCTATGGAAAACAGTTCTAGTAAAAATGAGAGCCATAAGGTATTCTGTAGATGATACAATAGTAAAAAATTATTTTGGAGCTTTTAAAAATTTTGGAATAAAATACAGTGGAGAAAAGATTGAGTTCCCTTTTTCGGAGAGAGAATTGGAGGCTATAGATAAAAATTATTATGGTTTACCAATAATAGCCCCGGGGGCTTCTAAAAATACAAAAAAATGGCTTCCAGAAGAATTAGGGAAACTGGCAAAACTTTTTTATGAAAAATGGGGAGTAAAAACCCTTATAATAGGTGGGCCAGAAGATAATGGACGTGCGGAAATTATTTATGAAGCAAGCGGAGGAGTCACAGTAAATCTCACAGGAAAACTTACCCTTAAAGAAAGTGGAGCCCTCCTTTCCAAAGGAAGATTTTTGGTAACCAACGATTCAGGACCTTTTCATATGGGAAGAGGGGTAGGGTGCAGGACTTTTGTAATTTTTGGTCCTACAGATCCAGGGATGTTTGAGCTGGGAGAAAGGGACACCCTTATATATAGAGGGGAAGCTTGTTCTCCATGCAGTCTTCACGGAGATAAAGAGTGTCCTAAAAAACATTTTAACTGCATGAGAAATTTAAAGGCTGAAGATGTAATGGCAATAATTGAAAAAATAGGAGGATAGATAATGGCAAAAGCAAAATCATCAGAAAGTAATGACAAAGAAAAAACACTGGAATTAGCTCTGAAGCAGATAAGAAAAGATTTCGGAGATGGTGCTATAATGAAACTTGGGGAGAACCAGCACATGTCTGTAGAGAGTATTCCTACAGGAAGTATAAAGTTGGATCTCGCTTTGGGAATAGGTGGAGTACCTAGAGGAAGAGTTATAGAAATCTATGGAGCAGAAAGTTCGGGAAAAACAACGGTAGCTCTACATATAATAGCTCAAGCTCAAAAAACTGGAGGAGTGGCAGCATTTATAGATGCTGAGCATGCTTTGGATCCAATTTATGCAAAGGCCTTAGGTGTAGATATAGATGAACTTTTAATCTCTCAGCCAGACTATGGTGAGCAGGCTTTAGATATAGCAGATGTTCTTGTGAGATCAGGGGCCATAGATGTAATTGTTATAGATTCGGTTGCAGCTCTTGTACCCAAGGTTGAAATAGATGGAGAAATGTCAGATCAGCAGATGGGACTTCAAGCCAGACTTATGTCTAAGGCTCTGAGAAAACTTACTGCAAATATGAACAAATCAAAAACTACAGTAATTTTTATCAATCAGATAAGAGATAAAATAGGAGGTTTTGGTTTTGGACCTCAGACGACTACCACGGGAGGAAAAGCTCTTAAATTCTATGCTTCAGTTAGAATGGAAGTTAAAAGAATTGGAAGTGTTAAGCAAGGAGATGAGGTTATAGGAAATGAGGTAACGATAAAAGTTACGAAAAACAAGGTAGCTCCTCCTTTTAAAGAAGCTGCTTTCCAGATAATGTATGGAAAAGGAATCTCTAGAGTGGGAGAAATTTTGGATATAGCTCTTAGCAATGATATAGTTTCAAAATCTGGAGCATGGTTTAGTTTTGGGGATATAAGAATAGGTCAAGGAAAAGAAAACGTGAAAACAAGATTGGAAACAGACGCAGATCTTTTAGCTAAAATAGAAGAAGAGGTAAATAAAGTTCTTTATAAGGTAGATCTATCATCAGGGGATGAGGCAGTTGGAGGAGAAACTGAAGATATGGTAGATGATGATTTACTATAAGATTTTAAGAAATAAAATTTCTTTTGAAAATGGGGTTGAATTTACCTTGAGTGGAGAGATAATATCCCAGTTTGAGTTGAAAAGAAAGGAGTTTTTAGAAGAGAGGGAGTATTTGCTTTTGTTAGAAATAGCCTGTGAAAATTATGCATACTATCTTCTTGGAATAAAAAATTATTTTAAAAAGGACCTATACATTAAACTTAAAGAGCGTTACAGAGATAGTTGTGTGGTATCGAAAGTTTTAGAAAAAATTAATGAAAAGGGCTATATCGATGATAACGATTCTGCTAAAAATTTTATTTCAACCCATGGAAATTATGGAATAGAAAAACTCCGTTTTCATCTCATAAAAAAAGGTATTTCAAGAGAAGTGATAGAGGAGCTTTTGGCGGAAAGTAGAGATTCTCAACTTGAACAACTGAGAAAAATGGTGATGAAGATGCAGGAGAAGCCTAGAGAGAAAATAATAGAATCTCTTATGAGAAAGGGTTTTGCTTATAGGGATATAAAAGAGATACTAGAGGAGAGATAGATGCTAGGGGCGATATTGGTTACAGTTGTAGGAGGGTTATCTTTTATATATATAACTCTAATCCATTTAAAAAAAATAGATAAACTTCAAGAGGATGATGGAATAAAATTTGGAAGAGAGAAGTTGAAATGGTTATGCAATCAGATCCTTAAATCTATCAGAGCTGAAGTTGAGGTTATTTATATGGACTTTGATGGTTTTAATAACATAGATATAAATAAGGGGATAGTTTTTGTAGCCAATCACAGCAGTAATTTTGATATACCCGTATTGGTAAGTGGAATACCGATAGATATAGGATTTGTAGCGAAAAAAGAGATGGAAAGTTGGCCTCTTTATTCTAGATGGATGAAAAAATCAGGATCAGTTTTTCTAGATAGAAAAAATCCAAGAGAGGGAATCAAGGGAATAAAAAAAGCAGTAGAACTTGTAAAAAGAGGTCATTCTATAGTTATTTTTCCTCAAGGAGGAAGAAAAATTGGAGTAGAAGAGGGAGATTTTAAAAAGGGGAGTTTTAAGTTAGCCCTAGATTCACGTCAGATAGTTGTTCCTGTAACTATAATAGGAAGTGATGAAATTCAAAGACCATTTTCAAAATTGGTGTCTTTTGGAAAAAAAGTTAAAATTATAATAGGGACTCCAGTTGTGTTATCCTGCTTAACAGATTTAGAATTAAAATCTCTCCACAAGAATATTGAAAAACAAGTAATAGAAAACTATGAGAGTTTTAATTCCAGGAAAATGTAAAAATTTTTAATTTGTAATCTTTACAAAGTGTTTGACAAAATTTAAATTTTCTGATATATTATATGTACAGTGTTAAAGAGGACTTAACAAATAATGAAAATAATAGATAATGGTGAATTTTTAAAAAACATTTAGGAGGAAAAAATGGACAAAATGAATCAATATTGGTCTAGTTTCAAAGGTGTATCTTGGAAGGAAGAGGTTTCAGTAAGAGATTTTATTCAGAGCAACTATACACCATACCACGGAGATGAAAAATTTCTTTGTGGAGCATCAGAAAACACAAAAAAAATATGGAATAAACTAACAGAAATGTTTAAAGTTGAAATTGCTAACGGAGTTTATGATGCAGAAACTAAAACTCCACAAGCGATAGATGCTTACGGAGCAGGATATATCGATAAAGATGCTGAGTCAATAGTAGGACTTCAGACAGATGCCCCACTTAAGAGAGGAATCTATCCAAAAGGTGGATTCAGAATGATAGAAGGAGCTCTAGAAGCTTACGGATACAAAGTAGATCCTGTTACTAAAGAAATATTTACAAAATATAGAAAAACTCACAATGAGGGAGTATTCTCTGCATATACAGATGATATGAAAGCTGCTAGAAGATCAGGAATAATAACAGGTCTTCCAGATGCATACGGAAGAGGAAGAATAATAGGAGACTATAGAAGACTTTCTCTATATGGAGCAGACTTCCTAATCGAAGATAAAAAACATCAGTTAAAAATGCTAGAGAAAGCAGAGCTAGATGACGAGACAATCAGAAGAAGAGAAGAGACTACTGAGCAAATCAATGCTCTTAAAGCTCTAAAAAATATGTGTGCTGCTTATGGATTTGACGTTTCTAACCCAGCTAAAGACGCTAAAGAAGCTGTACAGTTCTTATACTTTGCTTACCTTGCAGCAACTAAAGATCAAGATGGAGCTGCTATGTCATTCGGAAGAACAGCTACATTCCTAGATATCTATCTTGAGAAAGATATTGCAGCTGGAATCCTTACAGAGGAAGAGGCTCAAGATCTTGTTGACCAGATGATAATCAAACTAAGAATAATCAGATTCTTAAGAACACCAGAATATAACGATCTATTCTCAGGAGACCCTACTTGGGTAACTGAAGTACTTGGAGGAGAGGGAGTGGATGGAAGAACTCTTGTAACTAAGACATCTTTCAGATACCTAAATACTCTTTATAACCTTGGACCAGCTCCAGAGCCTAACTTAACAGTACTATGGTCAGTAAAATCTCCAGATGCATGGAAAGCTTTCTGTGCTAAAGTTTCTATAGATACATCTTCTATCCAGTATGAGAACGATGACTTAATGAGACCACAATACGGAGATGACTACGGAATCGCATGTTGCGTATCTCCGATGAAAATAGGAAAAGGAATGCAGTTCTTCGGAGCCAGAGTAAACCTTCCAAAAGCTCTTCTATACGCTATCAATGGTGGAAAAGATGAGAAATCGGGAGCACAGGTTGCACCTATATTTGCACCAGTTACAACAGAGTACCTTGAGTATGATGATGTAATGGCTAAATTTGACCAAGTTATGAAGTGGCTTGCTGGAGTGTATGTAAATGCTCTTAAAATAATCCACTATATGCACGACAAATATGCTTATGAGGCACTTGAGATGGCTCTTCATGATTTAGAAATCGAAAGAACTCAAGCTACTGGAATAGCAGGACTTTCAATAGTTACTGATTCACTAATGGCTATAAAGCATGCGAAAGTTAAAGCAGTAAAAGATGAGAGAGGAATAATTGTTGATTATACAAGAGAGGGAGAATATGTACCTTTCGGAAATAACAACGATGAAACAGATGATCTTGCAGTTCAGATTACTAAGAGATTTATGGAGCACCTAAGATCTCATGAAACTTATAGAAAATCAAGAGCAACTCAGTCTATCCTGACAATTACATCTAACGTTGTATATGGAAAGAAAACTGGAAATACTCCATGTGGAAGAGCTGCAGGAGCACCATTCTCTCCAGGAGCTAACCCTATGAACGGAAGAGATACTAATGGAGCTATCGCAGCACTAGCATCAGTTGCTAAGCTTCCATTCCAGGATGCAAATGATGGAATTTCTTATACATTTGCAATAACTCCAGGAGCTCTAGGAAAAGATAGAGATGCAAGAGTTGAGAACCTAGTTGGACTAATGGATGGATACTTTACTCCAGAGGGTGGACAACACCTTAACGTAAACGTATTTGATAGAGCTCTTCTAGAAGATGCAATGGAAAATCCACATAAATATCCACAGCTTACAATCAGAGTTTCTGGATATGCGGTTAACTTTGTAAGACTTACAAGAGAGCAGCAGATGGACGTTCTATCTAGAACAATCAACGGAAGAATGTAATAATAAAGATATACTGGAGGGTGACAGATAACTGGTCACCCTCACCTTTGTATATAAGGAGTTGCTATGATAACAGGAAGAATTCACTCAAAAGAGAGTTTTGGAACGGTAGATGGACCGGGAATAAGATATGTTCTCTTTCTTCAGGGATGCCCTTTGAGATGTAAATTTTGCCATAATCCAGACACTTGGGAGTTTGGATCTGGAAAGTTTCAGGAGACTCCGGAAGAGACAGTAAAAGAGATACTTAAATATAAAAATTTCTTCAGAAATGGAGGCGGGCTGACAATAACAGGAGGAGATCCTCTTATGCAGCCGGAATTTATAAAAGAGGTATATAGACTTTGTAAAGAAAATGGAATTCATACAGCACTGGATACCTCAGGCTGCTTATTTAATGATAAAGCTAAAGAGGTTCTTGAGTACGTGGATTTAGTTCTATTGGATATCAAATCTATAGATCCAGATGTTTACAGAGATCTTACCAAGTTTGAGCAGGAACCTACTCTTAAATTTGCTGAATACCTTAAAGAAAAAAATATAAAAACATGGATCAGACATGTGATAGTACCTGGAATTACGGATGATGATGAAAATCTAGCTAAACTTGCTGACTATGTAAAAACTCTACCAAATGTAGAGCTTGTAGAACTTTTACCATACCATACTCTGGGAGAGTTTAAATATGATGAGATGGGATTGGAGTATCCTCTAAAAGGAGTAGAAGCTCTTTCTAGAGAGAGACTTGAAAATGCTAGAGAGATATTTAAAAGCAGAGGACTTAAAATAAAATAGAATTTGAAACCTGTGATATATTTCACAGGTTTTTTTGTACAAAAGAGAAGAAAAATGTTATAATTTCCTTGAAAAATAAAATAAATTGGGAAGGTGGAAAAATGATAATATTAGGAATAGAGACATCTTGTGATGAAACTTCTATAGCCATATTAAAAGATGGAAAAGAAGTGCTGAGCAATAAAATTTCATCGCAAATAGCTATTCACAGAGAATTTGGTGGAGTAGTACCAGAAATAGCTTCAAGGCATCACGTAAAAAATATAGCGGCAATTTTAGATGAAGCTCTTCATGAAGCTGGAATAACTATGAAAGAGGTGGATTATATAGCTGTAACTTATGCTCCAGGGCTTATTGGTGCTCTTTTAGTAGGAGTTTCATTTGCAAAAGGTCTGTCATATGCTCACAATATTCCTATAATTCCAGTTCACCATATGAGGGCTCATATATATGCTAACTTCATAGAGCATGATGTAAAGCTTCCTTGTATAGCATTGGTTGTATCTGGAGGACATACAAATATTGTATATATGGATGAAAATCAGGATTTTAAAAATATAGGTTCAACTATGGATGATGCAGTGGGAGAAACCTATGATAAAATAGCCAGAGTACTTGGAATCGGATACCCTGGAGGACCTGTAATAGACAAGATGTACTACCATGGAGATAAAAATTTTCTAAAAATACCTGAGCCAAAAGTGGATGGGTATGATTTTAGTTTTTCTGGGATAAAAACTTCTGTAATAAATTTTGTAAATAAAAGCAGAATGAAGGGAGAAATTTTTAAGAATGAGGATTTAGCTGCCTCTTTCCAATGGAAAGCTGTAGATATTCTTTCTAAAAAAGCACTTAAAGCTGCTCAGGAAACGGGAGTGAAAAATATAATAATTGCTGGTGGAGTTGCAGCTAACTCTCTATTAAGAAGCGAACTAAAAGAGAGAGGAGCCCAGATAGGGATAGAAGTAACTTACCCGGCTCTGAAATACTGTACGGATAATGCAGCTATGATATGTGTGGCAGGCTATCATAAATTGGAGAAAAAAGGAAAAGAATGTTTTGCCCCTCTTAACCTTAATGCAATAGCATCACTAGATATAGTGAAGGATATTTAGGATGAAAGAGAAAATGGAAAATAATCAGAAGGGAATTGTATATTCTCTGGGAGCTTTTATAATATGGGGATTGTTTCCTCTTTACTGGGTTAATCTTAAGGGTGTTCCAGCACTGGAAATAGTAACACACAGAATAATCTGGTCTTTTATATTTCTCTTTATTTTTATAGGAGTGAGCGGAAGAAAAAAAGAGTTTTTAGATGTTTTTAAAAATAAAAAAATGATGTTATATATATTTTTAGCAGCTACTTTCAATTGTGGAAATTGGCTGTCCTATATATTTGTGGTAAACAGCGGAAGAGTTTTGGAAGCTAGTCTAGGGTATTTTATAAATCCATTGCTTCTTATCCTGGCAGGAAGATTTATATTTAATGAGAAACTGAATAGTTTTCAGAAAAGTGCGATAACCTTGGCAGCACTGGGAGTTATCTATATAACTGTGACTTACCAAAAACTTCCTATATACTCCCTGATAATAGCGGGAACTTTCACAGGGTACAGTATAACTAAAAAAAAGATTCAGCTAGATTCGGTTATAGCTTTAACAATAGAAACATTGATATACTTCCCGGTGGCAATACTTTATCTGGTATCTTTAGGAGGAGGAGCAGGAGCAGTTGGAGAGCTAAATACGAAAATTTTCTTGGCGGGAGCTGGGATAGTTACGGTAATTCCACTTTTTCTTTTTTCTACTGGAGCAAAATTGGCAAAGCTTTCATCCATAGGTTTTTTCCAATATTTAACACCAACAATAGTTTTAATATTGGGAGTTTTTGTATTTGGAGAGGAGTTTACTACCACTCATGGAGTAACGTTTTCACTAATATGGAGTGGACTTATGGTGTATACTTATTCGATTTTAAGAAAACCCCCTAAAATTAAAAGTTGAAAATCAAAAAAAAGGAACTCTTGTAAATTTTACATTGAGTTCCTTTTTTTTGATTTTGAGAATCTTAAGAAAATTGAACTGAGTTCCCTAAAAGTTCAGAAGAGAAAACTCCTCTATTATAGATAATGTTTCCCCTAAGAATAGTAGTTTCAACTTTCCCACCTCTTTCGATACCGTGGAAAGGAGTCCAACCACATTTGGAAATAACCTCTTCATCTCTGAAGGGAGTATGGTTTTCCATATCTAAAATTACGAAATCACCATAATATCCTATTTCAATCTTCCCTTTTTTAGAAATATTGAAAATTCTAGCAGGATTACTGCACATTACCTCGATAAGTCTTTCCATGCTGATTTTTTTTTCAGACACCCCTTTTAGCATAAGCTCTAAAGAATTTTCTATTCCAGGAACACCAAAAGTGGTCTTAGAAAATTTTTCTTCTAACGTATGGGGAGCATGATCTGTTCCCACAGTATCGATTATTCCCTCAGCGAGAGCTTTCCATAGAGCTTCCCTATCTTTATCATTTTTAAGTTCCGGCTTCATTCTAAGGAGAGCATTATCTCTCTCGGAACGTTCTCTATGGGAAGCTGTAAGAAATAGATGATGAGGAGTTACTTCTCCGTATATTTCTGTCCCAAATGTTTTTCCTTTTTTTAGCATAGCCACTTCTTCCTCTGTAGAAAGATGACAAAGATAAAGAGGTTTTCTAAATTTTACTGCAGCACGAATAGCTTCGTCTACTTTATCCCCTTCAGCATGAACTGTGATAATTTTGCTTTCGTCGAAAAGATTTTCGATGGTGCTGCTGTTTTCTATGAGCATATCCCCAGTAGATTCATTGAGGAATATTTTAGTAGAAGCGACCTGAGAGACAATTTTTTTAATTTCAGAACTGTTATCACTTTTTACTCCTCCAAAATGGAATCCGTAATCTACATAGGATCTTCCCATGCAGTTGAGCATTTTCTTTTTCAGTTCTTCTTCGTTAGATGTAAGGGGGAGTGTATTAGGCATGTCTAGAAAAGTTGTGACTCCTCCTCTAGCAGCAGCCCGGCTTCCTGTTATAAAATCTTCCTTATGGCAAAGTCCGGGATCTCTCATGTGTGTATGGGCATCTATAACTCCAGGAATAACATATTTTTTTTGAGCATCTAAGACTTCACATCCTATCTCATCAATATTTTTTTCTATGGAGATGATGATTCCATTTTCCACGAGAATATCTGTAATAATATCAACATTCCCCTTCTGGACTATTTTTGCATTTTTTATAAGTAGTTTCATAACTTTCCCCCCAGTAAAAATTATTAAATTCCGTATTTTTCAGGTGCTTTATTCCAGCTTGAAGCCAGTTCCATTTCATCTCTAGAGATATATTGCATCTTCTCTGCAACCTCTAGAAGAGTTTGGAAGTTTGAAAGTGAATTCCACTCTATTCCAGCTTCTTTAAAATTATTGAAAGCTTTTTGGAAATCATATGAGAAGATAGAGAGGAGCTCTACTTTTTCAGCACCAGCCTCAAGAGCTGCCTGTGCGGCTTTTATTGAACTTCCTCCAGTTGATACGAGATCCTCGATAACTAAAACTGTTTTACCTGCCAGATCGGCTCCTTCTATCTGTCTACCAGCTCCGTGGGCTTTCTTCTCACTACGGATATATGACATAGGAAGATTCATTTCCTGAGCTATAAAAGCAGCCCAAGGGATACCTGCAGTAGCAGTTCCAGCTATAATTTCAAAAGTTTTTCCTGAGTTTGCCATCTCTTTTATTTTATTGACAAATTCGGTAACAACTATATTTCTAGCCTCTGGATACCCTATCATTTTTCTGTTATCACAGTATATAGGACTTTTAATTCCTGAAACAAAGGTAAAAGGCGTTTTTACATTCAGTCTTACAGCTTCTGTTTTTAAAAGTGATTCAGCTACTCTATATTTTCCCATATTATCTCTCTCCCTCTTCAATTTCGTTCATTATCATTTTAAATGCTTCTACTGGATTCTCATGTTTAGTTATAGGTCTTCCGATAACCAGGAAATCACAGCCTTTTTTTATAGCTTGAGCAGGAGTCATAATTCTCTCCTGATCATTGGTGGCAGACCATTTAGGTCTAACTCCTGGACATACAGTAAGAAAATCTTTTCCGCATAGTTCTTTTATTTTTTCAGCTTCCCAAGGAGAAGAAACGATACCATCTAATCCACTTTCTTTAGAAAGTCTAGCCCAGTTAAGAGCTAAATCTTTAAGAGAAAGTTCTGATTGGAAAGTTTCTTTTATCTCTTCTTCACTGAAACTTGTAAGTACAGTTACTCCGATTACCTTAACTTCACTGTTAACTTCTTTAACCGCCTTAGCTACTCTGCTCATCATAGTCTTTCCACCGCTGGCATGGACATTGAACATAAAACATTTTTCTTTAGCTGCGAAAAGTGATGCCATAGTTGTGGTATTTGGAATATCATGGAATTTAAGGTCTAGGAAAACTTTTTTCCCTTTTTCTACAAGATAATCTACCATCTCTCCTTTGCTATTTAGGAAAAGTTCAAGTCCGACCTTATATACAACTGCTTCATCTCCAAGTTTTTCTACTATCTCTTTAGCATCTTTTGGATCAGAATAATCCAGTGCTATTATGATTCTTTCTGCTGTTTTCATAAAATTACCCCCTATGTGCTATTCCTACTAACTCTTTTATATTTTCGTAGCCATTTTCCTCACAATATTTTTCTAGTCCATACTTAACATCTACAGGAAGAACAGGATTAGAAAATATTCCAGTTCCAAGGGATACCATGCTTGCTCCGGCCATTATAAATTCCAGTGCATCCTCCCAAGAGGAGATACCACCCATACCAATAATTGGAATACTGACAGCTTTATAGACCTGATATACCATTCTTAGTGCTACAGGTTTAACAGCAGGCCCTGAAAGACCCCCCATTATATTTCCAAGAAGTGGTTTACGACTTCTGATATCTATTGCCATACCTAAAAGTGTATTTATGAGGCATAGTGCATCTGCTCCATTTGCTTCCACTATTTTAGCTATTCCTGCAATGTCTGTAACATTAGGTGAAAGCTTTACTATAAGAGGTTTAGAAGTTACAGCTCTTACCTCTTTGGTTACTTTTCCAGCCATATCCGGATTGGCTCCGAAAGCCATACCGCCGTCTTTTACATTTGGACATGAGATATTGAGTTCAATCATATCTACCTCTGGAATAGCATCTACTATTTTAGCCAGCTCAACATACTCTTCCAGAACTTTTCCGTTTATGTTTACTATGATAGGAGCTGTGATTCCAGAAGCTTTTATATCTGGAAGTATAGTATCTCTGAAATATTCTACTCCAGGATTTTCAAGTCCTACACAGTTGAGCATTCCACCAGGAGTTTCTGCTATTCTTGTCCCCATATTTCCATCTCTAGCTTCCAGGGTTATACCTTTTACGACAATTCCTCCCAGTTCATTGGGATCGAAATAATCTTTGTACTCCATTCCGAATCCGAAACATCCCGAGGCTGTAACAATTGGATTTTTAAACTCTCTATTTAGAAATTCTGTTTTTAGTCTATTCATCTTCTCCCCCTGAAATTATATGCATGAACACGGTTCAGCTTGGATTGGCATAGTCTCAACTATTATTTTACTGTCAAAAACTGGCCCTTCATGACAAACTTTTTTCATACCATCTAAAGTTTTAATAGAGCATCCTACACAGGCTTTTACTCCGCAGGCCATTCTCTCTTCTAGAGAGATTTCACACCAGATATTTTTCTTATTTGCAATCTCTCCCACTAGTTCCATCATTCTGTGAGGACCGCATGAATAAACTCTGTCTACCTGATTATTATTGATAACCTCTCTCATTTTTTCGATAACATTTCCTTTTTCTCCAGCAGAACCGTCATCACTCATGATATGAAGCTCTATATTTTTCTCTTCTAGATTAAAATTATCTAAAATTTTAAGGGCTCCTGAATTACGTCCTCCGGCGATAAAGATAACTCTGTTTCCTGTATTTGCTAAAGAATGAAGAAGGTATTTCATAGGTGCCAACCCCATTCCACCTCCTATAAGAAGAACAGTTTTGTTTTTCACCTTATGAGAAAATCCATTTCCTAAAGGTCCTTGAATATCTAGGAGTTCACCGATTTTCATTTTGGAAAATTCTTCAGTTCCTTTTCCTTTTACTTCGTAATAGAACTCTAAAATCCCATTTTCTTTATCTACATTGTGAAGGCTGATAGGTCTTCTTAAAATATTTATTCCGTTTTTACATCTGAACATGAAAAATTGACCTGGTTTTGAAGCTTCGCTCATAGTAGCACTTTCAATCTTCATAAGGTAGTAGTGAGAATCCACTTTTTTATTTTCAATAATTTTACAATTTTCTAAAAACATCTTATCTATTCACATCCTTTATCTCTCTTCTGCAATAGTAGCAGAAATCTCTTCCGTGGTGGTGTACTATCTTGTTGTCTGTTTCTTCGCTGTTACTTATACAGTTGTTGTTCTGACAGAGGGATTTTGAATTTTTTAAAATTTCCTCTTGAACCTTTTCTTCTCTTGAAAAAGGAAATTTCTCTAGAGCAAGAGAGATAATCGCCTCTCTCACTGGAACCCCGTTAGCAGCTTGTTGGAAATATTTTGCAAATTTTGTATCATCTACATCTAGTGCTATTTCGTTTACTCTAGGTAGAGGATGCATAACTATAAGATTGTCTTTTGCATTTCTCAGATTCTCAGCTTTCAAAATATAGTTATTTTTAACTTTTTCATATACAGCAAAATCTTGGAATCTCTCTTTCTGCACTCTAGTAACATAGAGCACATCTACTTTTTTTACGATTTCCTGAAAATTATCCAGAAGCTGATATTTGATTCCTTTCTCTCTCAACTCCTCCAGGAGATAATCTGGAATCTGAATCTCAGGAGCAGCTATAAAATAAAATTCTGCATTGAAAAGAGAGAGTGCTTTAGTAAGAGAGTGAACAGTTCTTCCATATTTTAGATCTCCTAAAAAGGCTATTTTAATATTTTCTAAAGATTCCTGCTCCTTCTGAATTGTATATAGATCTAGGAGAGTTTGACTTGGATGCTCGTTAGCTCCATCTCCTCCGTTGATGACAGGAACTTTGGATATGTCAGCAGCAAATCTTGCTGATCCATCTTTTGGGTGCCTTATAACTATTGTGTCACAATAGGATTCAGCCATTTTTATAGTATCTCTCAGTGACTCACCTTTCTGAAGGGAAGTTCCACTGGGAGAATCGAAACCATGTACGGGAGCTCCCAATTTATATGCTGCAGTAACAAAAGAGAGTCTGGTTCTTGTAGAAGGTTCAAAAAATAGTGTGGAAACAATATTTTCTCTACATAGATTTCTTTCAGGTGTTGAATCTAAATAGTTAGCTCTTTTTAAAATCTCTAAAATCTCATTTTTACTGAAATCTTTCATAGAAATAAAATGGTTCATGGTTCCTCCTTAGGATTTTGGCCAAAAAAAATGGTGACAACTACTCCAAAATAAATTTGGAATAGTTACCACCGAATAGGTTATATATATAATTGAAATTTAATAAATTTAATAAATTTAATAGACAATATAGGGAAGAGATGAATGTTTTTTTCTTGAATTTGTAGTTTATCAGCATAGTTTCATCCTCCTCAAAAATTTTTACACTTTGACGAGTATAACATGGCGTGGAGAAAATAGCAATATATTTTTTGGAAAATTTCTTTAAGAATTTTCTCGAAAAAAAAGAATTGACAGAAAACTAAAATTTTAGTATACTGCCCCTTAGAGCATAAAAAAGGGAGGTAGAGAGATGAGACTGAAGAATCTAGTGAAAGCAGCAATAAAAATATCTTCTGATTTAATTATTTCTATTATTCCTTTTAAAATATATTATATTTCCATAACTTTGGTATAGCTGTCTGCTATGCCTTTTTTTTTGAGAAAAAATAGGAGGAACTGTGAAAGGAAAACTGATTTTAGAAAATGGAATGGTTTTTGAGGGAAAAATATTTGGTGGAGGAGAAAGATGTGTAGGTGAGCTTGTTTTCAATACAGGTATGACAGGTTATCAAGAACTTCTTACTGATCCATCTTACTATGGACAAATGGTAGTTATGACATATCCTATGATAGGAAACTACGGAGTAAACCTTGAGGACTTGGAATCGGATTCTGTAAAGGTGAGAGCTTTAATCATAAAAGAGGATGCAAAACTTCCAAATAATTTCAGATGTGAAATGACTTTAGATGGTTTCCTTAGACAGCATAATACAGTAGGATTTAAAGGTGTGGACACTAGACACCTGACAAAAATAATCAGAGAAAATGGATCAATGAAAGCCATTATAACAGGGGAAGATTTGACTCAGAAAGAGATAAAAGAGATGTTTGACGGATTCTCAAATACTGATGCAGTATCGATAGTTAGTACAAAAGAAGTGTATGAGATTCCAGGAGAAGGAATTAGATTGGGAGTCATGGATTTTGGAATAAAAAATAATATTCTTAGAAACTTCGAAGCTAGAGGATGCCATATGATAGTTTTCCCTTGGAATGCAACAGCAGAAGAGATGTTAAGTCATAATTTGGATGGAGTGTTTTTAAGTAATGGACCAGGGGATCCTGCAGAACTTACTGGAGTTGTAAATGAGATAAAAAAAATGGTAGGAAAGCTGCCAATAGTAGGAATCTGTCTAGGACACCAGCTTCTAGCGTGGGCTCTTGGAGGATCTACAAAGAAATTGAAATATGGACATAGAGGTGGAAACCATCCGGTTAAGGATTTAGATAGAAATAGGATCTATATAACATCTCAAAATCATGGATATATAGTGGATAAAATGCCAGAAGCGATGAGAGAATCTCACGTAAATATAAATGATGGTTCCAACGAGGGAATGAAGAGTGATGAACTTCATATAATGTGTGTTCAATATCACCCTGAAGCATGGCCAGGACCTCAGGACAACAACTATCTTTTTGATGATTTTATGAAGACAATTGAAGGAGGAAAAAATGTTAGATAAGAACATAAAAAAATGTTTAATAATAGGATCAGGGCCTATAGTTATAGGCCAAGCAGCAGAGTTTGATTACTCTGGAACCCAGGCATGTGAAACCCTTAAAAATGAGGGAATAGAGGTTGTTCTTATAAACAGTAATCCAGCATCAATTATGACAGATACAACAGTGGCGGATAGAATATATCTTGAGCCAATAACTCTTGAATTTGTAGAAAAAATTATAGAGAAAGAGAGACCTGATTCAATTCTTGCAGGAATGGGAGGTCAGACAGCTCTTAATCTAGCAGTTGAGCTTAGTGATAAAGGGATTTTAGAAAAATATGGAGTTAAAGTTATAGGTACTCCCATCGAAGCTATAAAGCGTGGAGAGGACAGAGAACTTTTTAGAGAGGCCATGGAAAAAATAGGAGAGCCTTGTATAGAAAGTCGTATAGTGGAATCTTTAGAAGAGGGATATAGAGTTGCAGTAGAGATAGGTTATCCAGTAGTAGTAAGACCTGCATATACTCTTGGAGGAAGTGGAGGAGGAATAGCTCAGAATAAAGCTGAACTGGAAGAGATACTTCTTAAGGGTCTTTCGCTTTCCCGTGTTGGACAGGTTCTTATAGAAAAATCTATCTATGGTTGGAAAGAGATTGAGTATGAGGTAATAAGAGATGGAAATGGAAACTGTATTACGATATGTAATATGGAAAATATCGATCCAGTAGGAATACATACAGGAGATTCTATAGTTGTAGCACCATCACAGACACTTTCGGATAGAGAGTATCAGATGCTGAGAACTTCGGCTATAAAGATAATTGATGAGATAGGAGTAGTAGGAGGATGTAATGTTCAGTTTGCTCTGAATCCAAAATCTTTTGAGTACGCTATTATTGAGATAAACCCTAGAGTTTCAAGATCTTCTGCTCTAGCATCTAAAGCTACAGGATACCCTATAGCAAGAGTTGCATCAAAAATTGCTCTAGGATACAATCTAGATGAAATAGTGAATGATGTAACAGGGAAAACTTTTGCATGCTTCGAGCCTGCTTTGGATTATATAGTAGTAAAAATACCTAAGTGGCCATTTGATAAATTTAAAAAAGCTGATAGAAGACTGGGAACAAAAATGATGGCAACAGGTGAAATAATGGCTATCGGAAATAATTTCGAGTCAGCTTTCCTAAAAGGAATAAGATCACTAGAGATAGGAAGATACAATCTCGAGCATCCATATGCTAAAAAACTTACTATTGAAGAGTTAAAGAGAGAGGTTGTGAGACCTGATGATGAGAGAATATTTATAGCGGCAGAGATGCTAAGAAGAGGATATATAAAAGAGAAGCTTCAAAAAATTACAGGAATGGACAAATTCTTCATGGAGAAAATAGAGTGGATAGTAAGACAGGAAGAGCTTCTTAAAAAGACAAAGTTCCAGGATTTAGATGAAAAAACTCTAAGAAATCTGAAGAAAAAAGGATTCTCTGATAAAGGAATAGCTCAACTTATGAACGTAACAGAAGAGGATATTGAAGCTAAAAGAAAAGAGCTTGGAGTAACTCCAGTTTATAAAATGGTAGATACATGTGCAGGAGAGTTCCAGGCTGAAACATCTTATTTCTACTCAACATATGATAAGTTTGATGAGGTAGTTGTAAGTGACAAGAGAAAAGTAGCGGTAATAGGATCGGGGCCGATAAGAATAGGGCAGGGAATAGAATTTGATTACTGTACTGTACATGCTGTTAAAGCACTTAAAAAAGTAGGAATAGAGAGCATAGTTATAAATAACAATCCTGAGACAGTTTCAACTGATTTTTCGACGTCTGACAAATTGTATTTTGAACCTCTTGTTACAGAAGATGTAATGAATATATTAGATAAAGAGAAACCGGAAGGAGTGATACTTCAGTTCGGAGGACAGACGGCTATAAAACTGGCTAAAGATCTTGAAAAAAGAGGGATACAGATACTTGGAACATCTCCGGATAAGATAGATGAGGCGGAAGATAGAGAGAGATTTGAAGCCATGATGGAGAAGTTGGATATAAAGAGACCAAAAGGAAAAGCTGTATGGGATGCAGAATCAGGAAAAAAAATAGCAGAAGATTTAGGATATCCTGTACTTGTAAGACCATCTTACGTACTTGGAGGACAGGGAATGGAAATCTGTCACGATGAGAAATCTCTAGTTAAATACCTTGAGGCTTCTTTTATTAGAGATCCAGAAAATCCAGTACTTATAGACAAATATCTTAACGGTATAGAGGTAGAAATAGATGCTATATGTGATGGAGAAAATATTCTAATACCTGGAGTTATGGAACACCTGGAGAGAGCGGGAATCCACTCGGGAGATTCCATAACAATTTACCCAGCTCAGAATCTTTATGAAGGAACAGAGGAAAAAATATTAGAAATAACAAAAAAACTTGGAAGAGCTCTAGGAGTAAAAGGAATGATGAACGTTCAGTTTATAGCCTATGAGAATGAGCTGTATGTTATTGAGGTAAATCCAAGATCTTCGAGAACTGTACCATATATTTCTAAAGTTTCAGGAGTTCCAGTGATTGAAATTGCAACAAGAGTTATACTGGGAGAAAAACTTTCAGAACTAGGATTCGGAACAGGAATCTATAAAAAACCTGAAGTTATATCTGTAAAAGTACCTGTTTTCTCTACAGAAAAGCTTGGAAGGGTTGAGGTTTCCTTAGGACCTGAGATGAGATCCACTGGAGAGGTATTGGGAATAGGGAATACTTTAGAAGAGGCAGTATATAAGGGACTTAAAGGTGCTGGAAGAATAACAACTATAAAAGACAAGAGAATACTTGTTACTATAAGAGATAAAGATAAAGATGAATTTTTACCTCTTGCTGAAAAGCTTGTAGCTCACGGTGCAAAACTTATGGCTACAAAAGGGACATGTGAATTTTTAAGAGAAAAAGGAATAGAATCTCAGGAAGTAAGAAAACTTAATGAGGCTTCTCCTAATATTTTAGATATATTAAAAAGTAGAGAGATTGATATAGTTATAAATACTCCTACAAAGGCAAATGATTCCCAAAGAGAGGGGTTCAAAATCCGTAGAACAGCTATTGAATATGGAGCAAATTTACTTACTTCATTAGATACTTTAGGAGCTATTGTAAGAATGCAAGATAAGAATGTTCAGGAGATGGAGTTACAAATTTTTGATATAAGCAAAATCTAAAAGTTTGAAATATTATATTAGAAGAAGAGAGAGTTGAGATCTAAAGAAGAGATTAACTCTCTCTTTTTTAATTACTCTAAACTTAAAAGGTAAAAATAAAAAAATAAAATACTTTTAAAAAAAAATGACAAATGTTATAATAACATATGTTATGTCAAAAAAGAAATTACCTTAAAGAAAATAATTTTTATTAATATTGAGGAGTGGAGAAGAAAATGAGTATAAAAATAGGAGATTTAGAAATAATAGTACCTATAATTCAAGGAGGAATGGGGATAAGAGCATCTATGAGCGGATTGGCAGCAGCAGTAGCCAATGAAGGCGGGATAGGATGTATAGCTGGAACGGCTCTTCCCATAGAGGAATTAAAAGCAGAAATAGAAAGAGCCAAAAAACTTGTGGTGAATAAGGGCGGAGCTCTTGCTGTAAATATAATGTTTGCTGCCACTGAATTCAAAGAAGCAGTAAAAACTTCTATTGAATCAGGAATAGACATAATCATAACTGGTGCTGGATTTTCGAGAGATGTGTATGATATGGTAAAAGGAACAGATGTAAAAGTTTTTCCAATTGTATCTTCAGCAAAATTAGCAAAGTTGGCAGAAAGATTGGGCGCTGATGGAATAGTTGTAGAGGGAGGAAATGCGGGTGGACATCTTGGAACCGAAAAGGATTCTTGGGATATTGTTGCGGAGGTAAAAAAAGCAGTATCAATTCCTGTATTTGGTGCAGGGGGAGTAATAACTCCAGAAGATGGAAAGAGAATGCTTGAATTGGGTGCCGACGGAATACAGATGGGAAGTAGATTTATAGCATCTGAAGAATGTGAAGTCAGCCAAGAGTTTAAAGAAATGTATATAGCTGCTAAAGAGGGGGATATTGTCCAAATAATGAGCTGTGCTGGTCTCCCAGCCAATGCAATAATGTCTCCAACAGTAAAAAAAATATTGGAGAACTCCCAAGATATCAAACCTAAAAGCTGTGTTAACTGTCTTAAACATTGTAGTTACTCATTTTGTGTGAATGAGAGACTAGTAAAAGGTCACGAGGGAGATAAAGAGGAAGGTATTTTCTTTGCTGGAAAGGATGCTTGGAAAATAGACTCTATAAAATCTGTTAAAGAAATAATGGATGATTTTAAAAAAATATTTAAATAATGTTACCTAAATATACTGGAAAAATTAAATTTTTTCCAGTATATTTTAGTTATTTTAAAATGAAAACTTTATGATTTTGTCAGTCAGAATTTTTATTTGTATTTTTTTTAAAAAAATGAAAAAAAACATTGACGAAAGATAATAATTATGATATTATCTATTTTGTCCACGACGAAAAGCGTGAACGAAACAAAAAGGACATTAACAACAGAATAGAGAAGTAATCTAATAAATCTTTGAACTAAATTAGTTCAGAAAATTCTCAGTAATGAGACGTCACAAAGACAGTGACGTAAAACA
>JBOFCM010000117.1:0-5864 GCA_051646055.1 Fusobacteriaceae bacterium | reverse complement strand
GGATGGTGTTTTTTCACTGCATCACGGTAAGCTTTTTTTATCTCCTCTTTAGAAGCTCCCTCTTGAATTCCAAGAGTTCTGTAATCTTCACCTCTATCACGGATATTTCCAAAACCTGTCCCAGACTGATTATAATAGCCTCCGCCTTCACCATACTGAAAACCACTTCCTGCAGCTCTTTTGAAAAATTCTTCAAAATCCTGTGTATTACCAGTTCCAGAGGAATGGTAGTAAAATTTTGCTCCTTTTTTTCTTTTTGGAGCATTTTTCCTGTTATACAGGTAGATCCCCACAACTATAAGAAATATAAGAGGATTCGCTATCAGCCAGGCTAAAATCGAGAATCCCAGCGTAAAAAACAGTCCCATTACCGCCAGCAAAATTAAGGGAAGAACATTAATCAGCCTTCCGGTGCTGGTCCCTATAAAAAATAGTACAAAAATTGTAAAAAGCAAAAACATAGCCATTAACTATTACCTCCAACTCTCTCTCTCAGCTTCTCAATCTTTTTCAGAAGTTCCTCATCTCTAGGATCTATCTCATAGGCTGCAACATATTCCTTGAGAGCCTTTTTCTCTCTGCCCATCTCCTCATATTTCTTTGCAAAATCTTTATGAGCCAGATATATATCCAGATCCAGGAATATTGCAAAATCATAATTCTGAGCTGCTTCTCTTATCATTCCCATTCTAGAGTAGGCATTTCCTAGAAGAAAATGGAGAAAAGGCGCCCGCGGATCTAGATCCGCAGCCTTTTCTAAAAGTTCTACAGCTTCCTTCAATTCATCTTTCTCATAATAAAGATAACCTAAAAAACCTAAAAAATCCGAATTTTTAGGTTCTAACGATATCAGCTTTTGATAAATTTTTATAGCACCGTCAATATCCTCCATATAATATAGGAGGGAAGCCAGTTTTTTCAAAAGCTTCTTGTCTCCAGGCTCTAGAAGAAGAGCTATTCTAATTTCAGCTTCCTCATTCTTCAGCATCTCTGTATTTTTATCTCTATAATTTCTAAATATCTTTGTTTTCAACATCTCCATCACCACTCTTAAAGTTTTCAATGATACCCTGTTGAAATAATTATAACATACTTTTACTTTTTCTACGAATAAAAAAAAATCGGGTATATACCCGATTTTTATATAAAATTACTTAGCGTCTTTAGCTAATTGAGCTAGTTTTGCAAACTCAGCAGCGTTGTTAAGAGCGATATCAGCTAGTACTTTTCTGTCTAGTGTGATTCCAGCTTTCTTAAGTCCGTTCATAAGAACAGAGTAAGTAAGTCCGTTGATTCTTGCAGCAGCGTTGATTCTGATGATCCAAAGCTGTCTCATTTTTCTCTTTCTTACTAGTCTATCTCTTGTTGAGTATACTGCAGCTTTAGTTACTGCTTGGTTAGCTTGCTTGAAAACGTCACCAGACGCACCTCTAAATCCTTTTGCCGCTTTTAAAACTCTTTTATGTCTTCTTCTTCTTACTATTCCAGTTTTAACTCTCATCTGTTATTTTCCTCCTATCACTAATCTACTTTAGTTATTTATATTATAACCTTATTATCTTCCTACTCCGTATGGTAATAGAGCTTTCATGTGCTTTTCTAGAGTCTCAGTTACAACTCCGTCTTTCTTAAGGTTGTTCTTTCTCTTTCTAGACTTCTTTGTTAAGATGTGGCTCTTTCCAGAGTGCTTGATTACGAACTTTCCAGTTCCAGTTACCTTAATTCTTTTTGCAGCTCCTCTATGAGTTTTCATTTTTGCCATTTGTGTGTTTCCTCCTCTTTTCAATATCGATTATTTCTTTTTAGGTGTAAGTATAAGGTGTTTCTGCTTTTCCCTATATTTTTTGTCCACCTCTGCTATTTCAGCAAATTTATCTGCGATCATATCTAGCGTATCTAACCCTAAATCTGCGTGCATTCTCTCTCTTCCAAAAAGAGTCAGTGTAACTTTTACTTTATGGTCTTTCTCAAGGAATTTCTCAATATGTCCCATCTTAGTTTCCAGGTCATGCTGATCTATCCTAGCACTTACCTTTACTTCTTTAAGAATAACTTGTTTCTGATTTTTCTTAGCTTCTTTCATCTTTCTTGTCTGCTCATACTTGAACTTTCCGTAGTTCATGATTTTACAAACAGGTGGCGTTGCTGATGGAGATATCTCAACCAGATCCAGCTCCTTCTCTGCTGCCAGTGCAAGAGCTTCCTGTGATGACATGATTCCTAACTGCTCTCCAGTTTCAGAAATGATTCTTAATTCTCTTCCCTTGATTTTCTCATTAATTCTAACTTTGTCAGAAATAATAAACACCTCCAAATATTTTTCCAAAAATTATATCATAAAAAAAGGACGTATGAAACGCCCTATTAAAAACATCTGTACATGATAATCCGAGTTTTTGAACAAAACATTCAAAAGGATCTATCATCTTCATAGTCATAACCCTAAAATCTATCGTCATTCAAGGGTGAGAAACAGGGGTTTCTTCTTGTATAAAATTAGCTCTGTAACCTCAGTTACTCTATTAGTATATCAAACACTTTAAAACATGTCAAGTATTTTTAAATATTTTTCATTTTAAAAATGGCGCACCCAGCAGGGGTCGAACCCACAACCTTCTGATCCGTAGTCAGACGCTCTATCCAATTGAGCTATGGATGCATAGTTTTGTAAAAAAAAAAGGCAGTTTCCTACCTGATATTACGAAGTGGCGGTGAAAGAGAGATTTGAACTCTCGATACGGGGTTAACCGTATACTCCCTTAGCAGGGGAGCGCATTCGGCCACTCTGCCATTTCACCGCATTATATGGCGGAGAGCCAGAGACTCGAACTCTGAAGCGTTGCCGCGTCGGTTTTCAAGACCGATTCCTTACCAATTAGGATAACTCTCCAACAGAAGAAATATTACCATATTTATCCTCAAGTGTCAAATATTTTTTAGTTTTTTTAATTTTTTTTTATGATTCCAGAATTTTTAGAAAAAAAGACGGCTGAAAAACACTCTTTCCAACCGTTCCTTCTATATATATTTAAACTATTTAGCTGCTCTTTCAGCTATCAGTTTGTTCATCTCATCTATAAGCATGTCTGCATTGAATCCGTGAGCCTCTAGACCCTCTCCTACGCTTTCACCTGAAGCGACCATACATCCAACTCATCCAAGTCCATATTTTCTGAAAATTTCAGTTATTACAGGATACTTCTGAACAGCTTCTAAGATATTCATATCTCTAGTAATCATCTTTTACCTCCAACTTTTATTTTTTTTGTGTAACTTCACATATTTTAAATTAACTTACTTACTTTGTCAAGAATTATCTTCCTACTACATTGAGCAGATCGTGAATTCTTACAACTCCAACCAACTCTCCCTCTTGAAATACGGGAAGAACAGAAATTTGACTCTCACGATTTTCCATAAGATCCAGAGCATCTATAGCCATACGAGTAGATTCTATTCGGCTATATTTTTTCGTCATAATATCTTCGGCCCTGAGATTAAAAAACTCTTCACGTCTGGCAAGAGCTCTTCTCACATCTCCCTCAGTTATTATTCCTAGCATACGGGTTCCTTCCATAACACATACAGTCCCAAGCCTTTTTTTAGTCATTATCATCACAACTTCATCCATAGAACTGCTCTCTATACATGTAGGGATATCCTCTCCCCTATGCATAACATCCCCTACCTTCATAAGAAGACGTTTCCCCAGACTTCCTCCCGGATGGTAGAGTGCAAAATTTTCAGGCTTAAAATCTCGGAGCTTGATAAGTACAGCTGCCAAAGCATCTCCCATCACCAGGGTACATGTGGTAGAAGCCATAGGTGCCAGATTGAGAGGGCACCCCTCCGAATCTACTCCTACATTCAAAACAAAGTCAGCAGCCTTTCCCAATCTAGAGTTGGGATTTCCTGTCATGGCCACAAGTTTGGCTCCTATCTCCTTTATAGATGGAAGTATGGATATTACCTCATCTGAATTTCCACTGTTGGAGATAGCTATCACCACATCCCGATTCCCTATCATACCTAGATCTCCATGGAGTCCCTCTGCCGAATTCATAAAAACCGTCGGAGTTCCTGTAGAAGCCAGGGTAGCAGCAATCTTCTTGCCTATTATTCCCGATTTTCCTATACCTGTTATTACAACCTTTCCCTTGCAGTGGAGTATAAGTTCTGAAACCTCAGCCAGTTCATTCCCTATTCTCTCTCTTACCTTTATCAGACTCTCTATTTCGTTATCGAATATAGATTTTCCATAGATTTTTATATCCAATTTATCAAACCTCCAGTTCCCTAATTTTAATGTAATATAGCTTATGAATTGCATAGAGAGCCTTGCGGAGTCCCTTTGCGAGAGCACACCTCTCGGAGTATTTCATAAATAAACTATCTAGATTTTACTAGGTCATCTATAGCCACAGCTGTTTTCAATATCTCTTCAAGCTCATGGAGCTTCAGCATATTAGGCCCGTCACTTTTAGCCCTATCTGGATCTGGATGAACCTCGGCAAATATAGCATCTATACCTATTGCAAGTCCAGCTCTCATAAGTGGGAATACATACTCTCTGTCTCCTGAAGTGGCATCTCCCAGTCCTCCAGGTTTCTGTACTGCATGAGTCACATCAAATACCACAGGATAACCAAACTTTCTCATCTCAAGAAGTCCTCTCATATCCACTACCATATTGTTATATCCGAAAGTGCTCCCTCTTTCGCAGAGAAGAATATTTGGATTTCCAGATTCCTCCATTTTTCTTACTACATTTTTCATATCCCAAGGTGCCAGGAACTGACCCTTTTTAACATTTACTGGAAGTCCGGTAGCTGCTGCAGCTATTAAAAGATCTGTCTGTCTAGATAAGAAAGCAGGTATCTGAAGAATATCTACAACTTTAGCCGCTTCAGCACACTGCCACGTCTCGTGTACATCGGTAATTATAGGAAGTCCCAACTCATCCTTCACTCTTTTAAGGATTCTAAGTCCCTCTTCCATCCCTAGTCCTCTATAACCATGGATAGATGAACGGTTAGCCTTGTCATATGAGGATTTGAATATAAGATTTATCCCCAGTCTTCCACATATCTCTTTCAGCTGCCCAGCTATATCCATTACCATCTCTTCTGATTCTATAACACATGGTCCAGCTATAAGAGTAAATCTATTACGTCCACCAATATCGAATTTATCCGCTATCCTAACTTTTTTTACTTCTGAAACTATCATCTCTGTGCCTCCTTATTTTTAAGTATTATCTCTTTTCTCAGATACTCCCTATCATCGAAGTGTATTTTTTCTCTTCCGAATACCTGATAGGTCTCGTGGCCTTTTCCTGCCACTACAATTATACTATTTTTTCCCGCTTCCTGCACAGCTTTTCTTATGGCCCTATCTCTCTCAGGCTCCAATAGAACTTTTTCTGGATTTTTGAACCCCGACATAATATCCTTCATTATTATATCCAGACTCTCACATCTGGGATTGTCAGCTGTAACTATTACCAGGTCGCTGTACTCTTCAGCTATCCTCGCCATTTCAGGTCGCTTTTTAGTATCACGCTCTCCTCCACATCCGAAGATAGTTATCACTTTATGTTCTCCCAGGTCCTTTACTGTTTTTAGGAGATTTTCTAAGGCATCCCCTGTATGGGCATAGTCTACCAGTGCCAGAAAATCCTGTCCGCAGTCCACTATCTCAAATCTTCCAGGAGCTCCCTCCATTTTTTCCACCCTGTCCATAAGAGTTTCCCACTCTATTCCCAGAGCCAGCCCTATTCCTAAAGCTGTAAGAATATTATAGAGATTATATCTTCCTAGGAGCTTTATCTTTCTCCTATCTTCTTTCCCTCTATAGCTGAATTT
>JBOFCM010000116.1:0-10427 GCA_051646055.1 Fusobacteriaceae bacterium | reverse complement strand
AAAGAAACTGCCCTAGGTAAAAAAGGGGAAGATGGTAAAGTAGTAGGAGGAGTAGAAGAGAATAAGGAGATAAAAGAGTTTATTGAAGGTATAAAGGACAAGCAGAAAGCTATAACAGAAGTGGTAATAGGAAAGACTGGTGTTAAACTGGAGGGAGACAGAGACCTTGTAAGAACTGGAGAGACAAATCTTTCAAATCTGATAACTGATGCTATGGTATGGAAATCAGGAGCTGATATGTCCCTTACTAACGGAGGAGGGATCAGAGCCTCTATCAATGCAGGAGATATAACTGTGGGAGATGTTGTTACAGTGCTTCCTTTCGGTAACTATGTTGTAACGAAAGAACTTACAGGAGCTGACATTAAAGCTGCTCTTGAGCACGGGTTTAAAGATACACCTAAGAGTGCTGGATCACAGGCTCAGGTAGGAGGAATCACTCTGAACCTGGATACGACAAAGCCAGCTGGAGAGAGAGTATCTAATATCAGATTTAAAAATGGAAAGAAGTTTACCCTAACAGGAAAATATGTTGTTGCAACAAATGACTTTATGGCAGTAGGAGGAGACAGTTACGCTATGTTCAAAGGAAAAAAAGAGATAGCTAACTATCCTGGACTGGATGAGGTTGTAATCGAGTATATCAGAGAGAAGGGAATCACTGCCCAAAAAGCAGACGGAAGAGTAAAAACGAAAAAGTAGAAAACTTAGAAAACTTAAAATGAGGTAATTTTGTGAGTAAGATAGATAATATAAGAAAATACAGTGTGATAATTTTCATAGCTGCGGGACTTTTAGCTGCAGGTGTGGAGTCTTTTAAAACTCTGCCCAAATACACTGGAACAGGTGATGGATTCTATGATGATATAGTTGTAGAGATAAGTGCAGAGCGGAACCGTAAGGGTGAGATTAGGGTTAAGGAGATAGCTGTAACCCATAAGGACACAGAGGCTATAGCAAATCCTGCTATAGAAAATTTAAAACAGCAGCTTCTAGAAAAACAGGATCCGGACAAGTTGGATATGGTGGCAGGAGCCACTTTTACCTCTGAAGGAGTAGTAATGGCTATTGAAGATGCTTTTGGTAAAGTGAAGTAAAAAAAATATGCTGCGGACAAAAATATTTTTGTCTGCAGTTTTTAATTCTTAAGAAGCGAGGAACAGATGGATCTGATTATCAATATTGAAAACCAATATAGCGGTTTTTCTAAAACAGAGCGGGAGATAGCTGACTATATTTTGAAAAATAGGAACTCCATAAAAAATATGACTATAGTGGAACTTGCTAAAAATGTGGAAACTTCTCCGGCTTCAATAACAAGATTTGTAAAAAACATGGGGTGTAAAAATTTTGCAGAATTTAAAATGAGACTTTTTTTGCTAACAAATAAAAAAGCTCCCCCTAAAAATGAGGATATATTCAGGGACATATCTGAGTTCTACAATGAAACTCTCAAGAGAAATAATGGGATTTTTCACAAAAGTCAGATACTGAAACTGGTGGAAGATATAAAAAATGCCAAGAGAATATATGTCTATGGAGTTGGAAGTTCGGGATTCACAGCCCTTGAAATTATGCAGAGACTTATCCGGATGGGATTCAATATAACCAGTATAACGGACCCCCATATGATGATAATGAACTCTTCTGTTGTACGGAAGGGTGATTTGGTTTTAGGTATCTCTATTTCTGGAGAAACTGAAGAAGTTGTCAACTCTCTGAAAATATCTAAAGCCAATGATGCAAGGACAATAGGAGTAACGTGTTTTAAAGAAAGTTCTATAGCTGGTTATTCAGACGAAATTTTTCTGGTTCAGAATACAACTTTTATTAATAGTGATTTTTTTATCAATTCGCAATTTTCTGTGATGTATCTGTTTGATTTGATATCTATGATACTTCTGCAAGAAAAGCACCTTAAAGACAACATGAAAAGAACTATTGAGGCCATTATCGGATGATAATGGCTTTTATTTTTATTTTTTGTATTGATTTAGTAAAAAAAATGTGGTAACATCTTTATATGGAGTTATGAAAAAATTTTTATAAAAATTTATTAAGTGAAAAAAATTACAAAAAATATAAAGGGAGGATTTAAAAATGAAAAAAGTTTTCAAAGCAGTACTGGTTATGATGTTTGCTCTAGCTTCAACAGTTTTCGGAGCTGAAAAGGTTTACAAAATGAAAATGGGATTGGTGGCAGGGCCATCTTCCAACGAGTACAAAGCGGCAGAGCTATTTGCTAAAAATCTCAATGAAAAATCAAATGGACAGCTGGCTTTAGAGCTTTTTCCTAGCTCACAGTTGGGAGATGACAAAGCTATGTTGGAACAGCTTTCAGCGGGAGTTTTAGATTTTACATTCTCAGAGGTGGGAAGATTCAACATCTTCTTCCCAGAAGCACAGGTTTTCTCACTTCCATATATGTTCAAGGATTTCGATACTCTTAAAAAAGCCACTGAAGAAACAGAGATCGGTAAGAGAGTACAGAAGAGAATCAGTGACGAGCTGAATATCACAATCCTATCTCAAGGTTATAATGGAACAAGACAGACAACTTCAAATAGAGCTATCAACTCTATAGCTGATATGAAAGGACTTAAACTTAGAGTGCCTCAGGCAGAAGCTAATCTAGAGTTTGCAAAACAGTCAGGAGCATCTCCAACGCCGATGGCATTCTCAGAAGTTTATCTTGCTCTTCAGACAAATGCAGTGGATGGACAGGAAAATCCGTTACCAGCTATCAGAGCTCAAAAGTTCTATGAGGTTCAGAAAAATCTTGCTCTGACTAACCATATTATCAACGATCAGATATACTTAGTATCCAACGATACACTGTCAAAACTTCCTGCTAATCTTAAAAAAATAGTGGCAGACGAAGCGAAAATAGCTGCTGACTATCACACTAAACTTTTTGTAGATGAGGAAGCGTCTCTTGTAGATTTCTTTAAGGGGCAGGGAGTAAACGTGACGACTCCAGATACAAAACAGTTCAGAGAGGCTATGAAACCTTTCTATGATCAGTATGTTAAGAAAAACGGAAAAGTTGGAGAAGCTGCTGTAAAAGAGCTTTCAGCACTGAACAACTAAGAATATAAATAAATAGGAAAATGTATTTAAGAAATGGGGTAAAAATGAAAATAAGGGAATTTTTTGATCAGTTTGAAGAGAGGGTTGGAGCGGCTCTGTTTATCGCTATCTTTGCCATACTTGTGGCCCAGATAGTTTCTAGACAGATTTTTAACTCTCCTCTTATCTGGAGTGAGGAGTTAGCAAGGCTTCTATTTATATATGTGGGAATGTTGGGAGTGAGTATAGGTATAAAGGGAGATCAGCACGTAATGATAGATTTTCTTTACAATAAATTCTCTCCAAAACTCACTAAAATTGTTTTTACAGTTATACAGATTTTAATTTTAATTTCAATCGTTGCACTTATATTTTTAGGTTATAAACTCTTTATGAGAAAGATAAGATTTGAGCTGATAGCTTTAAAAATTTCAGCTGGTTGGATGTATGCTTCTCTTCCTTCAGTAGGATCTCTTATGTTGGTAAGATATTTTCAGATGGGATATAAGCATTACAAAGCAGGAAAATTCATTTTTTCCCCAGTAAAACTTACAGAGGACAATAAGGTAGAAGATTTTGAAAATCAGACGACGGAGGTGGAAGCTTAATGGGTGCTATTCTTACTTTTACTTCATGGTTTGGAATGATATTTATGGGAGTTCCTGTAGGTTTCTCTCTTATAGCTGCTACACTGCTGTTCTTCTTTTTGGGAGATTGGAAGGTTATCTATTTTGTAGCGGCGTCTCTTGTAGACGGTTTGGATAGTTTCAGTCTTTTAAGTGTACCTTTCTTTGTACTGACAGGGCTTCTTATGAATAGCTCGGGAATAACTGAAAAGATATTCCGTTTTGCCAAGTCTCTTCTAGGTCACTATGTGGGAGGAATGGGTCACGTTAATATATTTGCTTCACTTATCTTTTCAGGTATGTCAGGATCTGCTCTTGCAGATGCAGGAGGTCTTGGTCAGCTGGAGATAAAGGCCATGAGAGATGAGGGTTACGATGATGACATATGCGGAGGACTTACAGCTGCATCGTGTATTATAGGTCCTCTTGTACCGCCAAGTATAAGCATGATTATCTATGGAGTTATAGCTAACCAGTCAGTAGCCAGACTTTTCCTGGCAGGTTTTGTGCCAGGTGTGCTGGTAACCATAGCTCTTATGATAATGAACTATTTTGTATGTAAAAAAAGAGGATATAAAGTGGCTGAAAAAGCTACAGCTCAAGAGCGTTGGATAGCTTTTAAGGAATCTTTCTGGGCACTGCTGACCCCTATTATCATAATAGGAGGAATCTTCTCAGGTTTCTTTACACCTACAGAAGCAGCAGTAATAGCTACGGTTTATTCTATAATGGTTGGAGTTTTTGTATATAAAGAGCTTACTATGGCAGGATTTATTAAGGATATAATGGAGGCTATAAAGATAACTGGAGTTACAGTTCTTATGATAATGGGTGTAAGCTTCTTCGGTCAGGTAATCGCCAGAGAACAGGTATCCATGAAGATAGCTGAACTCTTCCTGTCAGTGGCTTCATCACCAATGATGATACTGATAATGATTAACCTTCTTCTTCTGTTCCTGGGAACATTTATAGATGCACTTGCACTTCAAGTTCTTGTGCTTCCTATGCTTATTCCTGTGGTTGCTGAAGTGGGATATGATCTTGTGTTTTTCGGAGTTATAAGTACCCTGAATATGATGATAGGGATACTTACTCCTCCAATGGGAATGGCTCTGTTCGTAGTATCCCGGGTAGGAAAGATACCGGTAAGTACCATAACCAAGGGTGTAATCCCTTTCTTGGTCCCTATATTTGCTACGCTGATACTGCTTATGATGTTCCCACAGCTGGTTCTTTTTGTTCCAAACCTTATATTGGGGGCGGGATAGATTATAATTTTTGACTTAGGGGGTTGAGAAATTATGAAGAAAATGTTATTGGCAACAGGGGTTTTAAGTTTAGCTCTAATGGGATGTTCCTCTGCTGGAAAGAAGATAGAGGTTAAAGATAACTCTATCTCCTGGAAAGTGGCAGGGAACCTTCCTGCTCCTCAGGGTTATGAGAAACAGTTTGGAGTTGCAGCACCTCTTTATGGAGTGATAGGAGAACATATAATAATAGCTGGTGGAGCAAACTTTCCTAAGGGAACTGTATTAGAGGGAGGGCCTAAAACCTATTATCCAGATCTGTTTGTGCTCAAGGAAAAAGATGGTAAGTTAGAGGTTGTGGATAAGGGAATGCTTCCCTTTGAAACTGCCCATGGAAGCTCTGTGACAGCACCTGAGGGAATCTACTATATCGGCGGAAATACTCAGACTGGTCTGAGCAATAAGATACTGTTAGTTGCTATGGAAAACGGAAAAATTAAGGTAAGTGAAGCTGGAGAACTTCCTTTCACTATCAATAATGCAACTGCAACCTATAAAAACGGAAAGTTATATATACTTCCTGGATCTGAAAACGGAAAGCCTAGTAAAAAATTCTATGAATTCGACCTAGCTACTAAAAAAACCGGTGAGCTAGAAACTTTCCCAGGTGAGATGAGATCCCAAGCTGTATCTCAGATTCTTGCCCAAAATGGAACTGACAGAATGTATGTATTCAGCGGAATGTCTCCAGGAATAACAGACATTACAAAAACAGATGGATATTTCTATGATTTTGCAACTGGAAAATGGGCCAAAGCGGCTGACATAATCATAAAGGGAGCACCTATGACAGTGGCGGGAGGAGCTTCGGTAAAATTAAACTCTGAAGAGATGCTTGTGATAGGTGGAGTAAACAAGCAGTATTTCGATAACGCTGTTTACCAATTGGGAACTTTAAAAGGCGAAGAGCTTCAGAAGTTTAGACAGGCTTACTTCGGTGCAGATGCAGCTGAGTATAAGTTTAATAGAGAGATAGTTGTCTATAACTCTGCTTCAAACAGCTGGAGAACAGTGGGAGAGACTCCGTTTATGGGGCCTGCAGGACCAGGGCTTGTAATACTGAATGGAAAAATTTTCTCTATCAATGGAGAGACTAAAGCGGGAATAAGAAGTGAAAAGATGTATGTAGGAACATTTGAATAAATATTTAGGAGTGTAAAGGATGAATATTGTAGGAATAGATATCGGGGGAACAGAGATAAAATATGGACTTATAGGAGAATCGGGAGAGATTCTAGAAAAGGGCTCTATGGACACCCAGGCAGATTTAGGTTCTACAATATTGCTGGAAAAAATTTACAGTATAGTAGATAGTTATGCCCACAGGGAAGTAGGAGGTATAGCTGTTTCTTCCACAGGTCAGGTGGACGGAATCCATGGAAAGGTTATAGGGGGAATTCCCCTTATACCTGGATGGATAGGCACAGACCTTGTCCAGATACTGGAGAAAAAATATAGGTTACCTGCAGTATTAGAGAACGATGTGAATTGTGCAGCTCTTGGAGAGTTTTGGAAGGGGGCTGGAAAGGGAGAGAAAGACTTCCTCTGTCTCACAATAGGCACAGGTATCGGTGGCGGAATAGTTATCGATGGAGATATCTATCGGGGAGCAGGATATGCTGCCGGAGAATTTGGACACTTTCAGATAGAGAAAAATGGAAGAGTGTGTTCGTGCGGAAAAAGAGGTTGTTATGAAGCCTATGCTTCAACTGGTTCTCTGATAAGGTTGGTAAAAGAAAAAATATCCTTAGAACTGAATGGGAGAGAGATATTCGGAATGATTCACAGAGGAGAGAGGGAATTTGTAGAAATGTTCGACCTCTGGTGTGACTATATCACCGATGGACTAGGGACCCTTTCATATATATTCAATCCGTCCCTTATAATTATAGGGGGAGGAGTTTCAGCTCAGGGAGAGTTTTTAACAGGGAGATTAAAAGAGAGTTTAGATAGAAAAATTCCTACAAATTACAGCAGAGGGCTAAATCTCAGAGCTGCTGAGTTGGGAAATGATGCTGGAATTTTAGGGGCGACCTATCTGCTTCTAAAAAAGATAGGAAAAGTGGAGGAGAGTTAAGTGGATAAAGAAAAAAATGAAAGCATACTGAAAAGTATAAAGGGAAGACTGGTTGTTTCCTGCCAGGCCCTTGAAAATGAGCCGCTGCACAGTTCTTTCATAATGGGAAAGATGGCCTATGCTGCTTTTCAAGGAGGAGCCTGCGGAATTAGAGCCAATGGAGTGGGAGACATAGCTGAGATAAAGAAAAATGTTGAGCTTCCTATTATAGCCATCATTAAGCGAAACTACGGAAAAAATCCCGTATTTATAACTCCTACTATGGAAGAGATAGATGAACTTGTAGAGGAGGGGGCGGAGATAATAGCCCTAGATGCAACAGAAAGAGTGAGACCTGATGGAAAAACTCTGGCTGAGACTGTAGGAAAGATAAGAGAAAAATATCCACATCAGCTCTTAATGGGAGATATATCAACTCCTGAAGAAGCTATGGAAGCAGAGAGATTAGGGATAGATATGGTGGGAACAACTCTTGTGGGATACACAGAATATACAAGGGGAAGAGACCCGCTGGAAGAGCTGAAGAAAGTTCTGAAAAGTGTGAAAATTCCTGTTATTGCCGAGGGAAATATAGATACTCCGGAAAAAGCTCGAAAAGCTTTGGAGATGGGGGCTTTTAGCGTAGTTGTAGGGGGAGCCATAACAAGACCGCAGCAGATTACCAAAAATTTTGTAACTGAGATGGAGAAAAGCAGATAGGTTACGGAAAAATATAAATTATAAAAAAATATGGAGGAAGAAATGAAAGGTTTATATTCAGCACTACTGGTAGCAATGGACGAAAAGGGAAATATTGATGAAAAGGGAACGAGAGAGATCATCAGATATAATATAGATGTGATGAAGGTGGACGGACTTTATGTTGGAGGTTCTACTGGAGAGGCTTTCATGATGGATAAAGATATGAAAAAAGAGGTTTTCCGTATAGCTATGGAGGAAACAGCTGGAGCTGTGGAGCTTATGGCACAGGTAGGATCTATCAATCTTTTTGAAGCTGTGGAACTTGGAAAATATTGTACAGAGTTAGGATATAAGTGTCTTTCGGCTGTTACTCCTTTCTACTATAAATTTGATTTTGAAGAGATTAAAAACTACTATGAGACAATAGTTAGAGAGACAGGAAACAACATGGTTATCTACTCTATTCCTTTCCTTACAGGAGTAAATATGAATATCGACCAGTTCAGAGAGCTTTTTGCAAATCCTAAAATTATAGGAGTAAAATTTACTGCAGGAGATTTCTACCTTCTTGAGAGAGTTAGAAAAGCTTTCCCTGAGAAACTTATCTATGCAGGATTCGATGAGATGTTAATGCCGGCTCTTACTCTTGGAGTTGATGGAGCTATTGGAAGTACATACAACGTTACAGGTAAAATAGCTAGAGAGATATATAATCTGACAAAAGAGAATAAAATCCCTGACGCTCTTAAAGTTCAAGGAAAACTTAACGATGTGATAGAAAAAGTTTTGGCTAACGGAATTTACCAGACTTTAAAAACTATTCTTGAGGAAAAAGGAGTTCAAGCAGGACACTGTAGACTTCCGATGAAGAAGATAACTGCTGAAAAGCAAGAGAAAGCAAGAGAGATAGCTAAAAACTACCTGTAGGAGGAAACTATGCCATCTTTAGATATGCCCCTGGAACAGCTGAAGAGATACATGGGAACCAACCCAAAACCTGATGATTTTGGTGAGTATTGGGAAAGGGCCTTGGAAGAGCTGGATAGCTGGGAAACTGTATATGAGATCAGAGAATCAGAATTTAAGACTCCAAATATAATATGTTACGATCTTACTTTTATGGCTCTAGATGGAGCTAAGATATACTCAAAATTACTGGTTCCAAAGGTTATAGAGAATCCTCTTCCGGCCATAGTGGAATTTCATGGATATGGAGGAAGAAGCCGGGAGTGGGTAACTAAACTTCCTCTGGCTGAGGCTGGAAATATTGTATTGTCCATGGATATAAGAGATCAGATGGGGGAAAGCGGAGATGGAGATTACAGAAGAGGCAACCTCATAAAGGGATTGGACTCAGAAGACAGGGATGCTCTCTATTATAGATCTGTGTATTTGGATGCCGTGTCTCTCATAAGAATAGCTATGGACATGGAAGTTGTGGATAATTCCAGGATAGCTACCTTGGGAATTTCTCAGGGGGGAGCAGTGGCCCTGGCAGCTGCAGCACTGGAACAGAGAGTTTCTAAGGTTTTCTCAGTGTATCCTTTCCTTTCGGATTTTAAGAGAGTGTGGGACATGGATTTAGGGGAATCTCCCTATGAGGAGCTGAAATTTTTCTTCAGATTTAAAGATCCTCTTCACAAGAGAGAAGAGGAGATATTCACGAAGCTGGGATATATAGATATTCAGTTTCTGGCAGAAAAGATAGAGGGAGAGGTGACTTTTGCCACTGCTCTTCAGGATAGAATATGTCCCCCTTCTACTCAGTTTGCAACATACAATAAAATAAAAACTTCTAAAAATATGCTAATATACCCGGACTTCGGTCATGAGGATATAACAGGACTGACTGATATTATTTATCAGTGGAGTCTGACTTTATAGGTAAAATAGAGTATAATAGAGATGGTTCTGAAACTAGAGGGAGACTTCTGGTGTCAGAACCTTTCTTTTGTTGGGTATATATGTTAAAATGAGATAAAATAAATTTCAGGGAGGAAGCATGGAAAAAATTTTGAAAGAGCTGATGCTAAATAGAGGAAAATATGGTCATATGGAGCATGACTCTAGAAAAATAGAGAAAAATGGGGTTTTTGTAGCTCTTAAAGGTGCAGCAGCAGATGGGCACCGATATATAGGGCGTGCTGTAGAACTGGGAGCCGTGGCTGTTCTTCATAGTGATCCTGTAGAGAAAATCCCTGGAATAGATTATTATCAGATAGAAAATTTGAGAGAAAATTTGGGGGATATAGCTTCCCAATTTTATGGATATCCTCAGGACAAACTGAAAATAGTGGGAATAACGGGAACCAACGGAAAAACTACGGTAAGCTACCTGGTGGAGGCCATACTGGGAAATGAAAAGATTGCCCGGATAGGAACGGTGGAGTATAAGATAGGAGACGAGATTATAGATGCACCCAACACAACTCCAGAATCACTGGACCTGGTAAAGTTCTGCTTAAAGGCTGTGGAAAAAGGAATAAAATATCTAGTTATGGAGGTAAGCTCCCATGCTCTTATGTTAGGGAGAGTAAAAATGCTCCGTCTGGATGTGGCAGCCTTCACCAACCTCACTCCTGAGCATCTGGATTTTCACAAGACTATGGAGGGTTATTTTGAGGCCAAAGGAAAGATATTTTCTCTTCTGAAAGATGAAGGAGAAGC
>JBOFCM010000115.1:0-2153 GCA_051646055.1 Fusobacteriaceae bacterium | reverse complement strand
AAGTAAAGGGAGTAAAGCCCTTGCAAAAATTGAAGTTTCAGGACTTTCTGAAAATAATCTGTTTCTGATTCCGGATCAAGAAACTGTCGATCTGAAAAAAGGAGAAGGTTCTACTGTAAAAGTTGGAAACTTCATCCTTTCTCAAAACAATAACAAAAAAGAAGATTCTCAGGATAAGGAAATTTTCTATCTGGAAGGAGAAATCCTAGACAGTGGAGATGCCGATTCTGGAGAGCATAGTGGAACCGTTCATCTCAATGTGGAGATAGTTCCGGCAACGGTAGTGAAGACAAATAGATAATCAAAAAAAGTCCCGGACAGATTAAATCTGTCCGGGACTTTTTTTATATTTATTCTTCAGAATAGAAAGAGTGGCCTTTCTCTGATTTAGCTCTATACATTGCAGAATCTGCTTTTTTGAAACCTTCAAAAATGTCGGTAGCTGTATTTTTAAAGAAATACCCCAGACTCATATAGACTGAATATTTTTTTATTGTCTCTGAATTTTCCAGATAGATTTTCAGATCTTCCAGCTGTTTTTCAAAACTCTCCCTAGGTACAAATATATAATATTCATCCCCTGATATTCTGAATGTATTTTTTTCTCCGAAAATATTTTTTAATACCATTCCGTAATATTTTATGATTTCATCACCTATATGATGACCATGGGTGTCATTGGCTTTTTTAAAATCATCCAGATCTGCCACAATACAGATTCCCTCCTGAGAATTGAACTCCTTACAGGCTCTATTAAAATTATAACGGTTCCCTAAAGTTGAGAGGATATCAAAAAAAGCAATCTCTTCCAATTCTTTTGTCTTTTTTCTCTTCTCGATAAAAAACAGTGTCAGAATAAATAAGATAAACAGTAAAAAGAAAACTACACTTCTATACAGTAATTTTTTCAGATGCTCAGCTTCCATAACTTTCAATGTGGAAAATTTCTTCTCACTTTCAATCATCCTTTCTTTAAGAAGATCTATATCCACAAAATGTTTATAGGCTTTATTATATATATTTCTGAGCATCTCATTTTCTCTATGGAATGCTATATTCATAGGAAAAGAATAAAATATATCTGAGTTAAACCCCTGAACTCCTGCCAGATATGAATTCACATGGAGTATGGCAGAAACCTTGTCTTCTTTTAAGGCTTTTTCTAGCTCAAAAGCATTTTTATACCTGATAATATTGCTTTCTTTGTAATACTCCCTTGAGATATAGTCCTCTATGGATTTTTCTATTACTCCTGTTTTGGGATTTTCAATCTCTTTCAATTTACAGCTGTATATTTTGTATGTATGGATATCCCATAGTTTATCACTGAATATATATCTCCTGTCTCTTTCAGGATGAGCTACTAGTCCCAAAGTATCAATCTCTTTTTTCTCAAATCTCTCTATCAATTTATCCAGGCCTTCATAAGGTTCATTCAGAATATTGATTTTCAGATCCAGATGTGAAGCTATCTCATTCCAAATTAGGGGAAGCAGACCACCGTAACTCTTGGTTTCAGGGATATAGTGGCTGATAGTGGAATTTTCGTCATATGCAATATTCAGCTCTCTTAACTCACTTAAAAAATTTTTCTCTTCCTCTGTAAGAGAATTGAAAAATTTTTCCTTTCTAATTGCTTTCTCCACTTGAAATTTGTGTTCATTAAAGATTTCAGCATATTTTTTTCTTAAAGAGTTATCTATTCTATCCATCAGGGATGGGTCCGGACCTTTATAGGCAAATACTGTAAAAGGAATTTTTCCAATCATATATGTATAATTCATATTCTGGGTATAGGAGGAACTACCTACAATAATTTCATCCCTGTATTCCATTAGACTTGAAACCTCTATAATTTCTGCGTTGATATTATCATCTTTTAATTTTTTTTCTAAATATCTTTTTGAATCTGTATTCTTTAATGCATATATTGTTTTACCTTCTAAACAATTGGTACTTCTGACATCGTTTTTATCCGATGCTATATGCAGAATCTGCGGATAGATATTCTGACTGTAACTTATTTCTGGATCTGAAAAAAACTTTTTTCTTACAGGAAAAATAAGATTTATTTCACCTGAAAGAAATTTATCCCCAACATGGTTCCAATCCCCTTTTTCAATTTCAAAATCAATATTTTCTTCCTTTAAAAG
>JBOFCM010000114.1:0-2865 GCA_051646055.1 Fusobacteriaceae bacterium | reverse complement strand
ACAGAGGATGCAGAGGAAAAGTTAAACGAGGTTATGGATATATTGACCAAGATTATGAAATAGAGAGACCATAGGAGGGGAATAGAATGAAAGAAAAAATATTTAAAATAGAAGGTATGACTTGTTCTGCCTGTTCAAGGCATGTGGAAAGAACTGCCAAAAAGCTGACGGGAACAATAGAAGCCAGCGTAAATCTTGCTACTGAAAAACTGACAATCAAATTTGATGAAGCACAATTGACTTCCGAGCAGATAATGTCTGCAGTAGAAAAAGCTGGATATAAAGCGATAGATGAAGAAGGGATAGAAAAAAGTGACAGGGAAAAAGATCAGAGAGAGGAAGAGATAAAATCTCTTTGGAAAAGATTCCTGATATCTTTAGTCTTCACAATACCTCTTTTAATAATTTCAATGGGGCATATGGTAGGATACAGCCTTCCTGATTTTATATGTCCTGGGGTAAGCCCTCGAACTTTTGCACTATCTCAGCTGATTCTGACTACTCCAGTTATGCTGGTAGGAGAGAAGTTCTTCAGAGTTGGAATAAAGACTCTTTTAAAGAGAAGTCCCAACATGGATTCTCTCATTGCCATCGGAACCTCTGCTGCATATATCTATGGAGTTTATGCAGTTGTAAAAATATTTGCAGGAGATGTGCAGTTTGCCCATGTGCTTTACTTTGAATCTGCAGCAACAATACTTCTTCTTATAACTTTAGGAAAATATCTTGAATCGGTAAGCAAGGGAAAAACTTCAGAGGCGATAAAAAAGTTGATGGGACTTGCTCCTAAGACGGCCCGTGTTGAAAGAGAGGGGAAAGAGACAATAATTCCTTTAGAAGAGGTAAAAGTAGGGGACATAATTATTATAAAACCTGGAGATAAGGTTCCAGTAGACGGAGTGGTAACAGATGGAACTACCTCTATAGATGAATCTATGCTTACAGGGGAGAGTATTCCAGTTGAGAAAAGTAAAGGATCTCCTATAATAGGAGCCAGCATAAATAAAAATGGAACTATAAAATACTGTGCTACAAAGGTGGGAAAAGATACAGCTCTTGCCCAGATAATCAAACTGGTTGAAGATGCTCAGGGATCCAAGGCACCTATAGCAAAACTTGCAGATATAATATCTGGATACTTTGTTCCTGTGGTAATGGGGCTCGCAGTAATTTCAGGAGGAGCCTGGTATCTGGCTACTGGGAATATTGAATTTGCTCTCACAATATTTATATCAGTGCTAGTAATAGCCTGCCCATGTGCTCTGGGACTGGCAACTCCTACTGCAATAATGATAGGAACAGGAAAAGGTGCTGAGTACGGAATACTTATAAAGAGCGGGGAAGCTCTGGAAACTGCCCACAAAATTCAGACTGTAATCTTTGATAAAACAGGAACCATCACAGAGGGAAAACCTAAGGTAACTGATATAGTGACAGAGAATGGAATTTCAAGGGAAGAACTCCTTATACTGGCAGCAAGTGCTGAAAAAGGTTCTGAGCATCCTCTGGGAGAAGCTATAGTAAAAGCCACAGAAGAGAAGGAACTCCAACTGAAAAAAGTCGATCATTTTATGGCTATTCCAGGACACGGAATAGAGGTTATAATCGATAAAAAAGATATTCTTCTTGGAAATGAAAAACTTATGAGAGAGAGAAATATAGAACTTAAAAGTCTTGAAATGAAATCTCACACCTTTGCAGAAGAGGGAAAAACTCCTATGTATATTGCTATAGACGGAGTTGCTGCAGGAATAATAGCAGTTGCAGATACTGTAAAGGAAAGCTCAAAAAATGCAATAGAAGTTCTTCATAGAATGGGAATAGAAGTAGCTATGATAACAGGTGACAACAAGAGAACTGCCCAGGCCATAGCAAAACAGGTGGGAATTGACAGAGTTTTTGCAGAAGTGCTTCCTAAGGATAAGGCAGCAGAGGTAAAAAGACTTCAAAAAGAGGGGAAAAAGGTTGCCATGGTAGGAGACGGAATAAATGATGCTCCGGCACTGGCCCAGGCAGATATAGGAATAGCTATCGGGTCAGGGACAGACGTTGCCATAGAATCAGCAGATATCGTACTTATGAGAAGTGATCTGATGGATGTGTCTACAGCAATAAAACTGAGCAGACAGACTATCAAAAACATCAAGCAGAATCTGGTATGGGCTTTTGGATACAACATATTGGGAATCCCTGTTGCTATGGGAATACTGCATATTTTCGGAGGTCCCCTTCTGAGTCCCATGATAGCCGGAGCTGCTATGAGTTTCAGTTCGGTATCAGTAGTAACAAATGCATTAAGGCTTAAAGGTTTCAAACCTGCAAAGATTTAAAAATAAAAAATAAATGGAGGAAGAATTATGAAGAAAAAAATATTTATTGAAGGAATGAGCTGTATGAATTGTGTAAAGCATGTAAAGGTGGCTTTAGAGGAGATATCTGGAATATCCTCAGTAGAGGTTGATTTAGCCCATAAATTTGCAATAGTTGAAGGAGATGTTCAGGACTCTGTAATAATAGATGTTCTCAAGGAAGAGGAGTACGAAGTTACTGGAATCGAAAATCTTTAGAAGAAAACAGAGAACAGATTGTTAAAAAGGGCTGCCATATCTGGTAGCCCTTTTTTTTGGAATCTCTTGATTTTACTAAATCCCTTCCATCTCTTGAAGGAGATTCTTGAATATTTCAAAGCCCAGAGTCAGCTCCTCTGGATCCAAATCAAATTTGCTGTTATGAAGAGCATAGTCAAAACCTTTCTCTCTGTTTCCGGTGCCCAATAGAAACATAAGTCCCGGTACACCCTCCTCCATATAGAAAGAAAAATCCTCAGAGCCTGAAAGCTTCATTCCAGAATATCTACTCTCTTCT
>JBOFCM010000113.1:0-1058 GCA_051646055.1 Fusobacteriaceae bacterium | reverse complement strand
GGTACAGGGTTACAGAAATGAGGATGAAATAGACCTCTATGACCTTGTAGAAATACTGGTAAAGAATAAAATAACAGTGATAGCTACAACAGTTCTAGTGACACTGTTAGCCCTAGGAGCTGCACTTCATGTAAGAAGTAACAATAAGCTTAAATTTGCTCAAGATTTTGACAGAGTTTTAATACAGGAATTCTATATAAAAAAGGCCAACTTGAATATAAGAGAGATTCCAGCTGACGGATTCATAGATGAGAAGGAGTACCAGAATCTATATTTCCAAGACAAAAACCTTATGGATTACTACAAGTCAACTCTAGGAGAGAGGCCAGACAATTACTCCAACAGAAAAGAATTTTTAAATAAGACACTGAAGCTCGAAAAGGTAGAGGAAGAGAGAGAAGGAAAAAAAGCTCTAAAAAATCTTAAATTAATAGTGGAGATTCCCAAAAAGCAGGAAGGGCTCCAGGAATATATGATTGACAAATATATAGATCTCTATGAAATAGCAAGAGAGAATCAGCTGAAAACTGCCCTAGAAGAAAAATATGCAGTGGTAAAAGCTGAAAAAGAGAACTACGGAAAACAGCTTACGAGCATTGAGGATAAAGTTCAGAAACTTATAAGCACTCAGCCAAAAGAGATACTTATGAATGAATCCATAGTAAATATAATAGCAACAAAGTATCCTACAGTTTTCCAGGAAAAAAATCAGGTTACAGACCTGTTTAAAAGATATTCAGAAGAGTTTATAGGAGCTGAGGGAGCACTTAAAGAGGAGCTGAATCAGAAGAAACTGGTAAATCTGAGTTCGATCTACTCTATACCTGTAAAATCAAAAGCTACTCTGATACTGGCAGTGGGAATGGTACTGGGACTATTCATGGGAATCTTCATGGCATTTGTAAAAGAGTTCATAGAGGGATACAGAAAAAGAGAAAAGAAAAACTAAAAAATGAAGGAGATGATGATAGCATGTGTATAAATTTTTTAGATCCAAAGATGGACTTTATCTTTAAACAGATATTTGGAAGTGAGAACGAAAAGACAGTACTGCTATC
>JBOFCM010000112.1:0-1135 GCA_051646055.1 Fusobacteriaceae bacterium | reverse complement strand
TCCTTCCTTCCAAACTTCCGAACTTCCTTCCTTCTTTCCTTCCAAACTTCCAAACTTCTTTCCAAACTGTTATCTTGGTTTATTCAGCTGTCTATGAAAACCTCAGGCAGTTAGGTATAAACTGAGGCTGGAGCCAGTTTCAAATGGGTGGGACAGTTTCAAATCTAGGTCTGCTATCACTTTAAGACCAGACGTACATCAGACATACATCCTGGGGCTTCTTGTGTATCCAAGTCAAGAAGTTCACCAGGCTATGATGAGAAGAGCAGATGAGGTGAGCGCCAAGGAATGCTGCAGCGATATATACTTGACCTCAGTAGCTCAGGATGGTCATCTCATTGTATAAAGTGATATTTTCTCCTTCCTTTCTTCCTTCTGAACTTCCTTTTTTCCAAATTCATATTTTTTGAACTTCCGAAACGCCCCTACATTGTTCCAAACTCTAAATGGTCTTTTTTCCCCCCTCCCTCTCTTCCTTTAGTCAGAACTTCTGTCCTTCCTTTCAAACTGCCTTCATTTTTTCCTGCCTTTCTCTCCTTTTTTGTTCTTCATTTCTTTCTTCATTCCTCCTTTTTAATTTCCTTTTCCTTCCTTCTTCCCCTCTTTTGTTCTTCTTTTCTTTCTTCTTTTGCTCCTTTTGTATTTTTCTTTTCCTTCCTCTTTTCCATTCTTCCTTCAATCGACTCTTCCTTCCTTCCTTCCTTCCTTCCTTCCTTCCTTCCTTCCTTCCTTCCTTCCTTCCTTCCTTCCTTCCCCCCTCATTTATTTTTTATTTATTTTTCCTTTCCTCCCTTTTTATCCCCCTTTTCCTTCCCCTTTCTCTTGTCTTTTCCTTCCTTTTTCCTTTCCACATCTTTTTTTCCTTGCTTTTCTTCTTGTTCTTCTTGTATGATGCATGTCATGTTTTGCCATTCAAATAAAATACATGATCAGAGAATGGAGTAAAAAAAATGTCCTAAGACTTAATCAAATTTAAATTGTCACAATTTTTGGCACAATTTATTAATCATATGGTCATAAAATGTTTCAAGTGTCTACGATTAAGTGGAATTATGTCTTAGATTCAGATAACGGATATATTGACCCCACTTGCATCATAATTCCATCAGTTTGCCAACTGATTTTAATGGGAAAG
>JBOFCM010000111.1:0-1423 GCA_051646055.1 Fusobacteriaceae bacterium | reverse complement strand
CTTCTCACAGATGGCTCTCTCTCGTTACTCTTTTCCAACTTTTCTACTAACTTAGTTATCGCTTCTTTTTTTGCAGCTAAATCCATATTTTTACCTCCAAATATTTTTTAAAAGGCTATAACTCTTGGCACTCACCGTTGCCCCTCAAGCTTGTAAATAAATTATATCAAAAAATAAATTAAATTTCTCCCGCCAGGGAACATTGTAATGTATAAAAAAAATACAAAACAATGTTCTCTAGCTTTTTATTTATATTTGAAAATCTGCTAATATAGATTTACTTTATCAAAAAATTTTAAATGAGGGGGTTGTTTATGATTAGGGAATCAGTAAAAGTAATGGAGAAAATTTATATTTCAGTGGAGCATGTGGTGATGGAATTTTCTTTAAAATTAGGGTATCACAAGTTGGACAAAAAAACTGCTAAGGATAAGATTTATGAATTGATTCGCATGTTGAAATTGGTAGCTGTAAAGATAGGTAAAAAAATAATTGTTTTAAGGAGTTCGGTGGAGGAATACCTAGAAAAAACTCCAAAAGAGAGAAAAAAATTTATCAATGAATTCAGTCTAAAAGATCATTGGGCAAGATTCTGCAAAACATTTTTGGGAAAATGGGCAACAGTGGAAGAAATATCTAAAATTTTGGGAATATGCGAGCAAACCATAAATGAATATATCAGAAAAAATCGGTCAAAGTTAAAGCTGAACAGTAGGAATAATGGAAGAGGATCTGAGGCAACCATTGTAAATCCATTGGGAATGCTGGGGCTTATGCGGGATATAAACGAATAGGAGGAGAATATGGGAAAATTTTTTATGGTGGACAACAGGGTAATAGATGAGCTTAAGTTTGAAAATGCTATAGAATTTGGAGTATACATGATAATCTTGAGGTTTGGAAACAACGGACAGGTTGCCTATCCTTCAATAGAATTTATGAGAAGCAGACTTCGGTGTTCCAACAGAAAAATATCAGGAGCCATAAAATCATTGGAAGTTAGAGGACTTGTAAAAGTTTTAAGAAATCATGGAAGGAGCAACAGGTATATACCGACCCCTATCCCAGCGGTAAGAACCCATTCCAAAAATGAGGGTACCTCTCCTACAGTGGAAGAGAATAAAGAACAAGAGATAAATATAAATAAAAGAAGAGAGATCCTCTCAAGAATACATGCCCTAATAAGCAGTGGAACAGGAGACAATGTTTTTCTTATCCAACAGATTTTCACAGGACGGGGACTGACAGATGAAGAACTGGAGGTTATGAGGGACAAAATAGAAGCATCAGATTTTCTTATGGGAAAACTAGAAATTAAACCCACGGCCAGACACTATGATTCTCTTAAACAGATAGATAAAGTGAGAATGGGGTATTCTCCAAAGAGAAGGGAAGAGAGATACAAAAAGAGGAGTACAAACCC
>JBOFCM010000110.1:0-84208 GCA_051646055.1 Fusobacteriaceae bacterium | reverse complement strand
TTATTGCATTTAGCAAAACAGTGCTGGGTATCAAATTTCAGGTGCTCTATCTCTGGATTTCTCCTCAAGAGCTCCTCTTTCCCTACCTCTTCCATATACTCCTCCAGAGCCGCCATAAGTTCACGGTTAGTAGGGCCACAGTTTCGTCCGTGGCACACTGTTATCACCAGATGACGTCGCTCCTTTAGATTTCTGAAACGGGGATAAAATTCCATGGTATTTCTCAGGGTCAGATCCCATATTCCGGTTTTTTTTGAGATATGCTGGATAACCTCTTCTGGAACCGCCCCCAACTTCTCCAGGGCAAATTCCAAAATATCCAGTCCGTCATCTCTATAGGTTCCTGCTTTTATATAGTCATCCAATTTTTCATAAAACTGCTGCATCATTTTCCTCTCTCCTTTGGAATAGTATCGCCACTGCCGCTGCATACTCTTTGCAGTGGGAGATACTTAGCTCTATTTTATGGTTCATATACTTTTCTGCAAGATTCCCCCCAAGGTGGACTACCGGTTTTCCCAGTTCGTCCCCCAGAACCTCAATGTCTCTCAGATCAAAACCTCTCACTCCTGTGCCGAAAGCCTTGGCCACAGCTTCCTTGGCAGCAAACTTTCCAGCATAGGATTCTGTCTTATCCCCTTTGTTCCCTATCTCTTCTATCTCCCTCTCTGTAAATACTCTTTGACGAAATCCCGGTCTGCTCAGAGCCTGTTTTATTCTCTCTATCTCGATTATATCATTTCCTATTCCTGAAAACATCTCTCCACCCCATATAATTTTATGGCATTTCTGTCTGTTATCTCCACTACTTCTTCATAGGTCATCCCTTTTATTTGGGCTATTTTTCTGGCCACATGCTCCACATTCAGGGGAGTATTCCGCTTTCCTCTGTTGGGCTCAGGTGTCAGGTATGGGGAGTCTGTCTCCAGGACTATCCTCTCCAAAGGCATCTCTTTTACAAACTCTACAGATTTTTTAGAGTTCTTAAAGGTGAGGACACCTCCCACTCCGAAATAGTAGTTCTCCATGATTTCACAGGCTGTCTCGTAAGATCCAGGGTAGCAGTGCAAAACTCCCCTTACTCCTGGAAACTCCTTCAGTATCTCCACAGTATCATGGGTAGCTTCCCTTGTATGTACAACCACAGGTTTTCCCAGCTTTTCTGCCAGTTCCATCTGCTTTCTGAACCAGAGCTTCTGAGTCTCTTTTGGTTTGGTCATCCAGTGGTAGTCCAGTCCTATCTCTCCTATGGCTACTACTTTCTCCTGCTTCCCCATCTCTTCCAGCTTTTTTTCTGTTTCAACAGTCCACTCATCCCCTATATCTGTGGGATGGATACCTACCGAAGCAAAAATATTGTCATTCTCCAGGGCCAGTTTCATACTCTCCTCTGAAGAGGGGATATCGTATCCGATATTCACTGCAAAAAGCAGGCTGTTTTTTATATTTTCTATTATCTCCCCTCTGTCCCCGTCATATTGGGCATTATCTATATGACAGTGGGTATCCACAGGTTTAGTATATTCTCTCATTTTTCCTCCAATCTTCTATTTCATATCTTTGAAATCCTCAGAGTTGAAAGAGTATATCTTTCTGCAGAAGTGACACTCTACATCCAGGCTTCCCTTCTCCTGAATAATCTCATCTATCTCTTTTTTCCCCAGAGTAACTACTCCACTATGAAACTTCTCTCTGCTACAGTTGCAAAGGTACTGAACTTTTTTCTCCTCCAGTATCTCATACTCCTCTATCAGCTTTTCTCCTTTTTCATCCTCCATATCCTCGTATAGAAGGTGAATTATTCTCTCCAGGTCCATTCCTCCCTGACGAAGTTCTGTAAAGTTTCTTATGGCTTTTATCTTCTCTTCCAGTTTATCTATAAAATCATCATCGGCATCTGGAAGAAGCTGGATCATATATCCCCCTGCAGAAACTATATTCCCTTCCCCATCTATACTAACTCCTAGGGATATAACCGTAGGTATCTGCTCAGAAACATGGTAATAATAAGCTATATCCTGGGCAAGATCTCCTGTTGTCATATCTGATACTCCAGAATAAGGATCTTTCAGTCCCATATCTTTTATTACTCTCAGGGCTCCTGTTCCCAGGAAATCAGAGACCTTATGCTCTGTTGCCACCTGAAGATACTGTGCACCAGGGTTCTGAATATACCCCTTTACATCTCCCTTGCCATTCACTGTAAGAAGCATCTGCCCAACAAGACCGTCTGTATCTGTTCTCAGAGTAAGGACATCTTCCCCCTTCAGGGTAGCTCCCATTATTATTCCGGCCGTAAGGAACTTTCCGAAGCTGTAGATAGCTCCAGGAGTACACTCGTGCATAGCCAGAGCTTCCCTCACTATCTCTGTTGTATCTGTTACGAAAAATCTGGCATTTCTGCTGATTCCTCTTATTATTCTGTCCATTTTTTACCTCCTAATAATCTATAAAGTCTCTCTGTTTCTCATATTTTTTCTTAGATATCAGCTTCATAAGCTGGATATTGTTTTGAATTTTTCCCTCTTGGGCTATATGTTTTCTGATATTTTTTATCTCCTCTTTGGAGTACCCTAGATAACCTAGAGCTTTGTCATCTGACTTGTTTATATTGTATCTTTTAGGGAGGAATTCTCCCTCTACCTTAAATTTTTTACTCAGTTTCTGGTAGGTGGCCTCTCCTATCCCCTTGATTCTCTTCATTTCTGAGAGTTCACTGAACCCTCCTGTAATCTCCCTGTATTCAGAAATTTTAGCCACATAACCAGCAGATATTCCGTTACGAAGCATCTCCTCCTGGGTAGCCCGATTGATATCCAGCTTCATCTCCCGGTTTAATAGGGTGTTGTTTCCATATATAATTTTTCCCTCGCCGTAGACACCAGCATTTAAGAGAAAAAACATAACTGCAAAAATTTTAAGAAAAAAGTTTAACCTTTTCATGGAATCTCTCCTCCATCTCCCTGATATAAGTTGCGGGATCCTTGGGATTCACCAGTCTCTCAATCTCATCACGGGATTCGTGGTCTCTGCTTATCCTCTTGCTGATAGCTCCCCCTCCGATTCCTATGGTATTCTGGTTCTCCTCTATCATCTCCATATTGAATAGAGACTCATAGCCTGTCTTGGCAAAGCCTACATTTTCTCCCCAGTCAGCACTGTTTTTCTGACGATAGATATAGTATGGGTGCATCCCTCTTCTCTCTAGAAGCTGATTTACTCTCTCTTCCACAGTTTCTCTGCTGATACTGTTGACCTCTGTATTTTCATCCTTAAAGAGGACAGAGGCTTTTTTCAGAGCCAGAGAGTGAACTGTAAGGTTCTCTATATCATACCGTTCTATCATATTGAGAGTTTCCACTATCTCCCTGTCACTCTCTCCCGGCAGTCCCAGAATTATATCCATATTTATAATGAATCCCAGCTCCTTCATCTTATGGTAGCATCTGTCGAAGTTCTCCAGATCCATTTTACGGTTAATTTTTTCCAGGGTGCCTTCATTGAAGGTCTGAGGATTCAGACTCATCCTGTCGATTCCATATTTTTTGGCTATCTCCAGTTTTTCCTCTGTTATACTGTCCTCTCTTCCAGCCTCGAAAGTATACTCTCTCAGATGGGTTCTATCTATGTGGGTATTTACTGCCTGGAGAACTCTCTCCAGATCCTTCTCCCTAAGAGTGCTGGGAGTTCCTCCCCCTATATAGATAGATTCTATCCTCATGTTTTTATCCTTTACCAGTTTCCCTGTAAGCTCTATCTCCTTGAGGAGAGTATCTACAAATCCAGCATAATAACGCTCTCCTACTGGTCCTCCTATCTCATAGGATGCAAAGGAGCAGTATCTGCACTTGGTAGGGCAGAAAGGGATTCCTATATAGATGCTGGTTGCCTCACTGTTCATAAGTTCCAGCTCTTTCTGGTAGATTTTTATAAGGAGCTCAGCTTTTTCCAGAGTTACCAGATATACCTTTTGAAGAATATCTGAAATTTCAGAATATTGGTAACCTACGCTTCTCAGCCTTTTTACAACTTTGGTAGGCCTAACCCCTATGAGTCCTCCCCAAGGAAGAGTTTTTTCACAAAATTTCAGGAGAGCAGTCTTAAAAATAATTATCTTCACATCATCTATCTTAGATTCTAGATTCTGGTAGATAAACTTCTTTTCTACCCCATCTATTCTGAGTTTCAAAGTTATCTCCTCTGCTGTCTGGGAAAATTCCCCATATACATCTTTATCCTGGAGTTCAGGAAGAAGAACTCTCGCAAACTCTTTTATACTTCTCTCTCCCAAAGGAAAGTTAGAATAAATATTCAAATTCCACCTCCATTTTATAGTTTATTTTCATCCCCTTATTATATATTAATTTCAGAAAAAAAACTAGACTTTAAGCTGTAATTCTACTGGACAATGGTCAGACCCCAAGATTGTGCTATGGATTGAAGCCCCCTCTATATTTTCCCTCAACCTCTCACTCACTAGAAAATAATCTATTCTCCATCCTGCATTGTTTTTTCTGGCACTAAATCTATATGACCACCAGGAGTAAGCTCCTGTCAATTCTGGATACAGGTATCTGAAACTGTCAGTAAATCCTGATTGAAGGAGTTTATCCATCTCTCCCCTCTCTTCAGGGGTAAATCCTGCATTCTTTGTGTTGCTTTTAGGATTTTTAAGATCTATCTCCCTGTGGGCCACATTGAGATCTCCGCAGAGTATAACTCCCTTCTTCTCCGAGAGCTTCCCAAGATACTCTCTGAAATCTCTCTCCCACTCCAGCCTGTACTCCAGCCTTTTCAGCCCCTCTCCAGAATTGGGAGTATATACATTTACCAGGTAAAAATCCTGGTACTCCAGGGTGATTACCCTTCCTTCCTTGTCGTGATGCTCTATCCCAAGATCGTAGGTCACTCCCATAGGCTCATGTTTTGTAAAGACTGCGGTTCCTGAATACCCCTTCCGCTCTGCACTGTTCCAGTATTGAAAATATCCCGGCAGGTCTAGAGAAATTTGATTTTCCTGACACTTTGTCTCCTGCAGGGAGAAAAAATCAGCATCTGTCCCTTGAAAATAATCTAAAAATCCTTTTTCCACCGCTGCCCTTATTCCGTTTACGTTCCAAGATATAAATTTCATAGTTCCTCCCGAAAATTTTAGAAAAAACTGCAGATAAAATTATCTGCAGTTTTTTTTATAACATCATTAATAGTACCAGTATTCCCACTGCTACTCTGTAATATCCGAAAACCTTGAAGGTCTTAGTTCGGATGTATCCCATAAACCATTTTATAACTATATATGCCACCAGGAAGGAAACTACCATTCCCAGTATAAGAAGTTGCCACTCCAGCGGAGTGAAGCTCACTCCGTTTTTAACCAGCTTAAGAAGTGTGGCTCCCGCCATGGTTGGAATAGCCAAGAAGAATGAAAATTCCGCCGCTACCCCTCTGCTCACTCCTAGGAGAAGTGCTCCGATTATAGTGGCTCCTGATCTGGAAGTTCCCGGTATCATAGCCAGACACTGGAAGAATCCTATGGCTATGGCCAGTTTATAGCTCATCTCCTTCAGATTGTTTACCTTGGGCACCATTTTTATCTTATCTTCTATAAAGATAAAAATTATTCCGTAGATTATAAGAGCTGCGGCCACTATATGTGCCCCGTCCATTATGGATTCTATATAGTCATCCAGCATAAGTCCGATGACCCCTGCAGGGATAACCCCTACGATTATCTTACTCCAAAGCCTCATCCGTTCCTGGAACTCACCCTTATTCTTTAAAAAAGGATGAAGATCTTTCCAGAAGTATACCACCACTGAAAGTATGGCTCCAAACTGGATAATAACAAGAAAACTATTTAAAAAACTCTGAGATATCTGTGGAGAATTTATAAGTTTCTCTACAAGTATCATATGTCCTGTACTACTTACAGGAACAAACTCTGTAAGCCCTTCAACTATGGCCAATATTATAACAACGATAAAGGGATTCATTATAGGTACGGATCCTCCTTCGACAGGTAGTTCACAACATAATCCTTAATTCCCTCTTCCAAAGTATAGAAAGGCTTGTCATATCCAGCTCTCTTAAGTTTCACCATAGCAGCCTCTGTAAAGTACTGGTATTTTCCTCTCAAGTCCTCAGGCATAGGAATTATTCTTATTACATCCTCACCTTTGATGTCATAGTTGTTTTCAGAGGCACAGATTGTATTCAGAGACAGATCGTAGAAGGGTCTTGCTTCCCCTGTTCCCAGATTGTATACTCCCGACGGAGCTTTTTCCATAAGCAGGAAATACATCACATCTACAACGTCCTTTATATATACGAAGTCTCTCATCTGTTTTCCATCCTGGAATCCCTCTTTGTGGGATGAGAACAGACTTACAAATCCGTTGGCTTTGTACTGGTTAAAAGTATGGTAAACCATAGAAGCCATTCTTCCCTTATGGTATTCCTGAGGTCCATACACGTTGAAAAACTTCAGTCCCTGCCACTGCTTAGGAGTTTTCTCCTGTTTAAATGCCCAGTCATCAAAATATTTTTTAGAATATCCGTATTTGTTCAGTGGCATAAGCTTCTGATACTCTTCCACTGATATATCGTCATCATATCCTCTCTCTCCAGCTCCGTAAGTTGCCGCTGATGAAGCATACACATAGTTTATGTCATGCTCTGCACAGAAGTTCCAAAGCTTCTTGCTGTACTCATAGTTGTTGCTCATAAGCAGGTCTCCATCTCTCTCTGTAGTTGCAGAGATAGCCCCCATATGTACAACTCCTGTTATGCTTTTAGCGTTTTCAGGATTCTCTAGCCATGTAAAAAGATTGTCACGGTCTACCCAGTCAGCGTACTCTCTTTTTCTTAAATTCAGCCACTTATCTCCATCTCTCATCTTGTCCACAGCTATTATATCCTTCATTCCCATACTGTTCAGCTTCCATATAAAAGCACTTCCTATAAATCCAGCTGCTCCTGTTACTATTATCATATTTTTCCCTCCTGTTTCTTTCTTAAAAATTCCAGTTGCGAGTAGGTTATCCCCTCTGCTCCCAGGTCTGTCTCTTCCCTGTTCAGTCCATGATAATCTGACCCTCCGCTTAGGAGGAGATTATGTTTCTGAGCCAGTTCCCTATACATTTTTTTATCCTGTTCATTAAAAGTAGCATATTCACTTTCAATTCCATCCAAGCCCGATTCTTTCAGCTCTTTCACCAGATATTCCACCTCTTTTAGAGAGGCTGAGTAAAGTTTCGGATGAGCCAGAAAAGCCAGAGCTCCATTCCGTTTTAAGGCTTCTACAGCCACCTTTGGTGTGAACTCCACTCGTTCTTCAAAGGCAACTCCTCCCTTTCCAAGATAGTTGGCAAAAGCTTCTGCCTTTGAATAGGCATGCCCCTTACTTATAATCAGGTTAGCTATATGGAGTCTGCTTCGGATCTCTCCTCCAGCTTCTCTGTTCAGCTCTTCCTCACTTATATGAATCCTATATTTTTTAAGTTTTTCCAGTATTCTCAGATTTCTTCTGTCTCTAGAAATTTTTATCTCTTCCAGAAAATCCAGAAACTCCCTGTCTTCTCTGTCTATGAAATAACCTAGAATATGGACATCTTTCCCGTAGAGATTGGCCGAAAGCTCTATTCCTGGAATAAAATCTATCCCCAGCTCCTCTGCCCGCTTCTCAGCTTCTGCTAGTCCGTCTGCTGTATCATGGTCTGTAAGTGACACTCCTGTAAGGCCTCTCTCTTTGGCTCTTTCAATAATCTCAGTGGGACTCAGCGTTCCGTCTGAGGCTGTGGAGTGCATATGCATATCATAGGCTTTTTTTATTTTTCCTCTCTTTTGGAAATCCATGGTACATTCCATGCAGACACATGAAACTCCTCTGTATTCCTCTGGTATATACTGGAGAATATCTTTGTCAAACTTCACCTTCATACACCAGCAGCTCTCATGGTCCTTTCCAGCCACCATATGGCATCCGTTTATTTTCCCACACACAGGGCATCTGCCTTTTTCCATAACCCTCTCCTTTAAATAAGGACAGGGTGAACAAAGTTTTGCTCACCCTAATCTTTTAAAATTAATCGTCCCATCTATCCATTTTTGAGAAATACTCAGGATAAGCAATGTAAAGGGCCTTGGCATTTACATTGTTTCTCTCTCTTTTGCTCTTGCTCTCTTTGGCATCTATATGCACAATGTTGTTCATTCTTCCAGAGATCTCTCTGTTGTACCAAGCTTTAGAGTCAAAAAACTCACTACGCTTTATAAATTTGTTCAGAAGTTTTCTCAGTTTTGTAACATCCTTTGCAGACATGTCAGCCTGCTTGGACCATGCCACTATCTGATCCCATTCCTTAGTATCAGCAACCTCTCTGAATATATGGTTAGATGGGTTAGACATTCTTAAATAAGATTCAGAGACCATTCTCTTTACCAGTCCAGAAGGATTTTTTATATTTTCGTCGTTGAGATAGAACTCTCTCGGAAGATTTTTATTATATTTTTTTACCAGATCAGTGAACTGCTCCATCTCAGCTTCACTTATCTTATCTTCACTTTTTTTAGATAGGGTAGATAGAAAATCAAAGTCTTTCTGACTCATTTTACCAGTTTTTCTTAGGTAGAAAGCTGCATTTTCCTCTCCGTACCACTCTGGAAGCTGTGCATTTTTTTTAAGATTTTCATCTATGGTAACTTCCCAGTTTTTTATCTGTTCTCTTGTGAATCTCTCCTCTGGAGTCTCTGTTTTTTTAGAAACTGTTGAACATGCAGTAAAAAACAGCAGAGAAATTATAGCCACCAAATTCATTGTTTTTTTCATGTATTTCTCCTTAATCAGTATTTCTTTAGATTATTTAGTTATTCTCTTCCACAACATTTTCCATAAGGTTTTCCGCTTCCACATGAGCAGATATCATCATATTCCATCTCTGCATGGGTCTCAGGAATATACTCATCCTCAGGAGCCTTTACAACAACTTTAAAGATATATGAAGTAGCTTCCTCTTTTATCGTCTCTATCATCTTTCCGTACATCTCTCCAGAAAGTATCTTATACTCCACTACTGGATCCTTCTGTCCATATGAACGAAGGTAGATTCCCTCTCTCAGGGCATCCAGGTTTTTCAGGTGCTCTCTCCATCTAGCATCCACTATCTCCAGAAGTATATATTTTTCGATTCTTCTCATAAGCTCAGCTCCCAGTTCAGCCTCTTTAGCCTCAAACTTGTTCATAAGCTCTCCGAAAATCTTCTCGATATATGCCTCAATAGTATGGGATTTATAGTCGTTCAGGTCTTCAATTTCATACTCATATTTCTCATAAAGGAAGTTAGCCAGTCCTTGGATATCCCAAAGTTCCTTATTTTCTCCCACAAATCTAGAGATTACTGCTGATTCAGTAACGCTCTTAAGCATGTTTACTACGCTCTCTTTCAGATCCTCTTTCTCAAGAGTTGAGTTTCTACTCTGATAGATAACTGTTCTCTGCTGATTCATTACATCGTCAAACTCCAGAAGATTTTTACGTATTCCAAAGTTTCTTGACTCTATCTTAGTCTGGGCATTTTCAATGGCTTTACTTATCATTCCGTGAGTGATAGGCTCTCCCTCTGGAAGTCCCAGTTTATCCATTACAGCTATTACTCTTTCCGAACCGAAAAGTCTCATCAGATCATCCTCTAGAGATAGGAAGAACAGTGATTCTCCTGGGTCTCCCTGTCTACCAGAACGTCCACGAAGCTGATTATCTATTCTACGAGATTCGTGTCTCTCTGTTCCCAGAATAAATAGTCCTCCTACGCTTCTTACCAGGTCTTTCTCCTGAGCACATTCAGCCTTGAATCTAGCAAAAGCTTCCTCATAAGTTTCTGTTTCTGTTCTTGAAGATTCGTCCAGTGCAAGGAACTCAGGGTTTCCTCCTAGCATTATATCCGTACCTCTTCCTGCCATGTTTGTGGCAATGGTAACAGATTTGTATCTTCCTGCCTGAGAAACTATCTCTGCCTCTCTCTCATGCTGCTTGGCATTCAGTACATTGTGAGGAACTCCTCTCTCTTTTAGAAGGTCCGAAAGTTCCTCAGAACTTTGGATAGATATTGTTCCCACAAGAACAGGCTGACCCTTCTCATAAAGCTCTACAATCTTATCTATTATAGCACCCTGTTTTTCTCCACGGCTTTTGTAAACTAGGTCTGGATTGTCTTTTCTCTGAACCGGAACATTTGTAGGTATAACTATAACTTCCAGGTTGTAGATATGCACAAATTCTGCTGCCTCTGTTTCTGCAGTTCCTGTCATACCAGCCAGTTTCTCATACATTCTAAAATAGTTCTGAAGAGTTATACTTGCAAGAGTCTGGTTCTCTCCTGCAATATGAACCTGTTCCTTAGCTTCTATGGCCTGATGCAGTCCGTCAGAATATCTTCTTCCATCCAGAGCTCTTCCTGTAAATTCATCTATTATTATTACTTTATCATCTTTCAGAAGATAATCTCTATCTCTCTGGAATAGTTCCTTGGCCTTTAGAGCTTGATTCAAGTAGTGAGTAAGTTCTACATATTCAGGTGAATATAGGTTATCTATCTTAAGAGCTTCCTCTACTCTTTTTACACCTTTTTTAGTCAGAACTATATTTTTAGCTTTCTCGTCTACTTCGTAGTCTCCCCAGTCTGCATCTGGAATATCCATCTCTTTTTTAGCTTTTACATCTTTTATTCCCTCTGTCTTGAAACTTCTCTCCAGCATTGTAGCTATCTGGAAAAATACCACATACCATTTTGTAAGGTCTGAAGCTGCTCCAGATATGATAAGAGGTGTTCTAGCCTCATCTATAAGTATAGAATCCACTTCGTCCACTATACAGAAGTTAAGTTTTCTCTGAACCTTATCTTCCAGACTTCCTACCATGTTGTCTCTCAGATAATCAAATCCGAATTCCGAGTTAGTTCCGTAAGTTATATCGCTTGTATAAGCGGCTTTTCTCTCGTCGTTACTCATAGAATTAAGTATAACTCCTGAAGTCAGACCTAGAAAATGGTAAACTCTTCCCATTATATCTCTATCTCTTTTAGCCAGATAGTCATTTACCGTGATTATGTGAACTCCCTTTCCTGTAAGGGCATTTAGGTAAACCGGGCAAGTTGCCACAAGAGTTTTTCCCTCTCCCGTCTTCATCTCAGTTATTTTCCCCTCGTGAAGAACGATTCCTCCTATCATCTGTACATCATAGTGTCTCATTCCCAATACTCTTTTGGAAGCCTCTCTCACTGTGGCAAAAGCTTCTACCAGAATATCATCTAGAGTCTCACCTTTAGCAAGTCTCTCTCTGAAAATAACCGTACAGTTCTGAAGTTCCTCATCACTGTAAGCTTCATATTTTGGCTCCAACATGTTTATTTTTTCAACAATACCCTTGATTCTTTTTATCTCTCTGTCATTTTTTGTTCCGAATATTTTCTTGAAAATTCCTTCAATCATTCCCTGTCCTTTCTGATGAATTTTATTAGTTTTTTATGCTGTATTTTCAAAATATATGTTATCACAATAATATTATTTAGTCAAATAATAGAACAGTTTTCCCCTATTTTTTATTGATCTTCTGAATAAATTCCTCTTCAGTTAAAATAGTCACTGTTCCCAAAGATTTTGCTTTTTCCAGTTTGCTTCCTGCATCTTCTCCCACTACAAGATAATTCAGTTTTTTATTTACCGAACCGCTGTTGCTTCCCCCCAGGCTTTCTACCATTTTCTGAGCTTCATCTCTTTTCAGATGGTTCAGTTTTCCTGTGAAAAGGAAACTCTTCCCTTGGAACTCTTGAGAAAATTCTGATTCCTCAGACTTCTTCTCCATGTTCTGAAACTTCAGTCCCATCTCCTTCAGTTTTTCTATTATGCTTATATTTTTATCATTCTGAAGAAAACCTCTGATTTCAAGGGCACTTTTCTCTCCTATCCCCTCTATCTGGCAGAGCTCTTCCAAACTCATCTGAGAAAATCTTTCTATACTTCCCGAAGCTGAGGCAAGGATCTTGGCTGTAGTTTTTCCCACAGAGGGTATCCCCAGGGAGTAAAGCACCCTGCTGTACTCCTGACTCTTGCTCTTCTCTATATTTTCCAGAAGCTTGTCTATACTTCGCTCTCCCATCTTATCCATGTTCACCATGGTTTCCCTGTGGTTTTTCAGAAGATAGATATCTGTAATATCCCTAAGCAGTCCAGCTTCTATAAATTTTTCCACTATTCTGATTCCGAAACCTGAGATATTCATTCCGTCCCGGGAGACAAAATACTCTATGGCTCCCCTTATCTTAGCTGGACAGATCTCGTTAGGACATCTGTAATCCACCAGCTCCTCATCTTTTACCAGGGGAGTTCTACACTCTGGACACTCTTCTATCATAGGAATCTTCTCTTCGCTTCCGTCACGGAGCTCTTTAAGTGGCATAACTACCTGGGGAATTATCTCTGCTGCTTTCTGAATAAATACAGTATCTCCTACCATTATCTCTTTTCTCTTTATCTCTTCGTAGTTATGGAGACTGGCTCTTTTTACCTTTGAACCGGAAACCTCTACCTCTTCCAGTTCTGCCACAGGGGTAACTTTCCCTGTACGTCCTACCTGCCAGGTCACCCCAAGAAGCTTTGTCGTCACCTGCTTAGCTGGAAACTTATATGCCACAGCCCATCTTGGGGATTTGGCTGTATATCCCACCTGCTCCCAGAGTTCTATCTCATCCACCTTGAGCACCAGTCCATCTGTTTCAAAGTCCAGGGTCTCACGTTTTTTCTCCCAATACCTGATTCTTTTCTCTATCTCATCCAAATTCTGTAACTTTTCACATACTCCTGTCGTTTTTAGCCCTAACTCCTCAATATACTCTATACTCTCCCTGTGGCTTTTTATTCCATGTTTTTCTGCCTCTACCAGAAAATAGAAGTATCCGTCCAGACCTCTCTCTCTCACAATCTCCCTGTCCAACTGACGGAGAGTTCCTGCAGCTGCATTTCTAGGATTGGCAAATATCTCCTCTCCCTTTTCAATTCTTTTTCTGTTCAGTTCTTCGAAGGTAGAAAGGGGTAGCACTATCTCTCCTCTCACCTCTAGAGTTACAGGCTTTCTTAAAAACTTGGGAATGCTCCCTATCTCCAGAATATTTTCTGTGACATCCTCTCCCACAGCTCCGTCCCCTCTCGTGACAGCCTTGGTCAATTTTCCATCCTGGTAGATTATACTGATGGAAAGCCCGTCCAGTTTCAGTTCTAGATCATAGAAGATTTCCCGCTCTAGAGAATCTATCCCTTTTTCTATACGTCCTATGAAGTCTCCTACCTCTCCCATGTTATAGGTATTGGAAAGGGAGAGCATGGGAACCCTGTGAGGTACCTTAGAAAATTTACTCTCTTTGAGAGTTGAACCTACAGTTTTTGTAGGTGAGGCTATGCTGGCCAACTCTGGGTACTCCCTCTCATATTTTTCCAGTTCCTTTACCATTTTATCGTATTCAAGATCTGAGATAAGGGATCTGTTTTGGGAATAGTAATAGTAATCATATCTCTCTATTTCGATTGAAAGTTTTTTCATTGTCTCTAAAATTTTAGAATTTGACATAGTTTCTCCTCTATTTTTTTATCTAGATTATACCATATCCCTCTGCAATAAATCAAAGGATGAGTAGTTTCTCTTTAGCTTTTCAATAAATGGAAAAATATGGTATAATTTAAAAATAATTAGGAGGTTTTTATGGAATTTAAAATAGATGAAAAATTTGCAGATGTAAGGGTGGACAGATTTTTAAGAAAGATGCTTCCCGATATTCCTCTTACTGAGATATTTAAGGGAATCCGTACTGGAAATATCAAGGTAAACGGAAAAAAAACAAAAGAGAATGCACGACTGGCTCTAGGTGACAACATAAAAATATTCCGTCTGGCTGGGGAAAAAATGGAATCTCTCGCTCCGCTGAAGGAAAATTTTATAGATCTTTCTCCAAAGGAGATAGAGGAGATTAAAAACTCCATTGTTTTTGAAAATGACGAGCTTATCATTATCAATAAAAGGGCAAATTTAGTTATGCATGTGGGATCTGGGCATGATTACGGACTTACAGAGATGGTTCAAAGCTATTTGAAAAACAGTGATTTTTCCTTTGTGAATAGGATAGATAAGGCTACATCTGGAATGGTTATAGGAGCCAAAACTCTCCCAATGGCAAGAATTCTAGCTGAAGAGATTCGTGAAAATAGAATGGACAAAAGATACTATATACTGGTAGAGGGAAGGATTCAGAAGGATGAGTTCACTCAGACAACCTATCTGAAAAAAGTTGAGGACCGGGTTATAGAGCTTCAAAAATTCGAGCCCGGTGCCAAAGAGAGCACCAGCCATTTTAAAGTTCTAAAAAGAGAGGGAGGATTTACCCTTTTGGAGGGACAATTGAGTTCAGGAAGAACACATCAGCTGAGAGTCCAGCTTTCAGCCCTAGGTCACCCCATTGTAGGAGACGTGAAATATGGCTCAAAGATCCGTTCTAAAAGAATGATGCTCCACTCCTATTATCTAGAAATCCCAAAATTGGAGCTAAAACTTCAGCTTCCTCTTCCAGATTCTTTTCTTTTAAAAAAAATTTAAAAATTTAAAAAAATTTTAAAGGAATAAAGGGGATTATGGTGTAGATTATAGTACCTTCTATTAAACATAGAATCACAATATCCCCCTAAAATAACCAGCTATTCCCCATAGCTGGTTATTTTCTATTTTCCTATCTAAACACTCTTAAAAACTTTATATCCCTCATGTAAAAGAATGGTTACAGCCAGAAGATCAGCACTTCCTCCGGGACTGATTCCCCTATCTATATAGGTTTTCTCCAGCTGGCAAGCTTTTTCCAGTGTGAAGTTGTTGAAAAGTTCCTCTGATTCCCTCTGAACAATTTTCAAAACTTCTATCCCTTTTCTATTGACTATTGTGGAATCTTCCACCCTGCTCATAAGTTTCAGAAGAGTTTTTACCAGAGCGAGATTTTTTTCATCTCCCCTCTCCAGAGAATTTTTCAGAACAGGTATTCCCTCTCCAAAGACCACAGTCAGCCCCTCTCTCACCTCTCCTCTTATTCCGAGGAATCCATGCTTCAGGTAGAGCAGTTCTCCATTGGTGAGTTTTTCTCCCCTATTTTCCTTCTCAGGAATTTTTTCAAAATCCTTCAGTATATCTTTAGAAATCTCCCTGATTCCATCCTGAATCAAGGCATAAAACTCATCCTCTGAAATTTTCTCCTTTTCATTCCTGAAGTTATAAAAAATCTTTCCTATAACCTGGATTACAACTCCCAGGAGAAATATCATTCCCTTGTGGGTGTTTACTCCCTCTGTAGCTCTGAACATGGCTCTTTCGGCTTCAATCCCGATTTTTCTGGACATTCTGAAAATATCCTCATTTTCCATGCTGGAATATCCTAAGAGAGCCATTTTTTTAAGACCTCCCTTTATAGCCAGGGAACTTTCAAGGAATGTGAAATAATCCATATCCCTGTGGGAACCTCTGCTCAGGGGAGATACCAATCCAAAGGAAGGGTGACAGCTTACCTCCATTATACAGGCCTTGAGTACCAGGTCTCCCAGTTTATCTCCGATTCTCTCTCTCTCTTTCTGGAGCTCCAGGTATTTCTCGTAGCCCTTCAGTATATGTCTTTTTATATCCTCCTGGCTGTGAGCCATCTCCCTTGTGCATATCACTGCCGTTTCATTGCAAAGATAACATTTTCTTGGGGGATATCCTATATCCCTCCTGGAGATGGAGTGTCCTTCCTTTCCATAGACATCTATATCCAGAAATCTTCCAAGGGGATGATTCTCTTCCAGATACACCATTTTTCTCTTCACTTCATATAGTTCCATGTCCACCACAAGAGTATAAATTTTTCCCTCTAGAGTCTCTTGCATATCCTGATGAAGTATCTTTTCATGGAGTATCTTTTCCACCTCCTGGGAAACTGCCTCTACTATCTCCAGGGATGGATACTGACTTTTGTTCTTTCCTGGATAATTACTTCTCACTACCAGAAGAGTAGCCCCGAACTTTTCCATGAGCTCCCTCTGTCTTTCAACTCTATCTTCCCGCTCCTGGAGAAAATCCTCCAGGGAAAAATTCTCTATATATCTCATCCTTGCGACTCCTCTTTCAACTTTTCCCTTATAAGCTCTCCTATCTCTCTTCCCTGAGGACTCTCTAAAAATTCATAGGTTGTAGGAGGAACTTTTCTCTTCAAGGCTTCCAAATTCCCCTCGCCTAAAAGTTTTCTTACCTGGGTTGCAGATATTGCACTGTCTCCCTCCACTTTTCTCGGAACAATCATAACTTCTATTCCATATTTCGGAAAAAGTTCTTTTATTGTTCCGTTATATTTTTCCGTCATAGAGCAGAAAGGCTCCTCCCCTACATATCTCCTTCTGATGTTAAAGGCAGGACAGAATCTTGTAGCTGCCACTGTAACATCCAGTTTGGTATATTCCAGAAGAGAGTCATCCTCTTTTTTCAGAAAATAGTTGGGAAAAGTGGCACTGGAGATAATATACTCCGTTCCAGGGATAACCTTTACATTTCCCAGATGGGCTGTTCCCTTCCTTATAAGGTCATATCTCACCTTAAAAGGGAAGACTGAACGGTCCTCTTCCACTACAAATATGAGAACCTCCTCGTTTTCTGCTGCTGCCTTTTCCACTAGATACTGATGCCCGTAGGTAAAGGGATTACAGTTCATAACTATCATGGCTCTCTCTTTTTTCTCTTCCAGGTGAAATTTCTTTTTTATCCCATCCAAAGTCTTTTCTATGGAGCTGATTCCCATCTCTAGAAGAGCTACCCTATCTGTGGTCGCAACCATCTTATATCCCATTCCCAGGAAGAGAGTTCCATTTTCACTTTTAGTAAAAACAAAGGAGGAGTAATACCCCTCTTCAAACATCCTGTTGGTTATAGCTGTAATTATCTGCCCTGATACCCCTTCTCCACGGAGCTTCTCATCTATGGCAAAACATTTCAGTATATTTCTGCTTTTGGAAGCTGTGGCAACAACCCTCTCCTCGTGGTCACGAAGGACAACAGAATAATCACAGCTCTCATCAAAATTTATCCCGTTCCTAGTAAGGAACTCTTTCAACTCTCTCACTTCAAAACTGTTTCTATAGTTTATTTTTTCCAATTTCATAGTCTACTCGCTTTCTGCAACAACTGTGGCTTTTATTCTGTTGCTCAAATCTTTTATATAACCGTTAAAAACTCTCTCTGACTGAATTTTTACATCCTTTCTATTCAAACTGAGGAGAGCATAACTTCTTCTTCCGTCATCCCAGAATCCCCTTTCCTGGGCCCTTCCTATCTCTGCCTCCACTATATATTCCACCATATCCGGAATTATAGGGGTTATTATTTTTTTTGTGTAGTTATCCTGATTGCTTATATAGGACCTTATCTGAATCTCAGATTCTTTTCTTATCTCCTCTCTCAGCTTCTCTCTGCTGTTTTTGAGAGCCCTGGAATTGGCAAAAGTGATGCCCCCATCCCCTAAATTTGCCCCTCCTATTGCATAGAGCTCAAGCTCCTGATTCACCCTCCCCAGTGCCGCTGTTTTAACACTTTCAGGTATAGAGACGCTTATGCTGCTGGCTAAATCTGAAACAGTATCCAAAGCACTGGTACAGGCCGTAAAGGCCAAGACTGTCAAAAGTAAAGTTCCCTGTAAAAATCTCTTCCAATATCTCATCTTTTCTCCCCCTTAAATTTTTAACCCTCTATCTCTCTTTTTTCATATGATCCGAGTATTTTTATCTCTATATCTGGGGAAATAGAAAGGTTTTTTATCTCTCTCTGAATCTCTCCATCCTCCATAAATCCTTTTAACTCTCTAAACTCATATTTTTTCTCCTTCAGATGAAAAATCAGAGCTCCTGTATATGATTCTTTTCCTCTTCCATTAGAATCTTTCCCTAAAATTATATAACGTTCTCCAGAAAAATCAATGACCGATACTATAAATTTAAATATTTTCTCTAAAAATATCTCTCCGTACCTCTCTTCTGAGAGTTTTACAATCTTGAAATCACAATCTTCCAGAGATTTTCCCTCTCCAGGTAATCCCATATCTATACAGCTTCCAAAAATTTTACGAGCAATAAAAAAACAACTGTAATCCTCAGTGTATACCTTTACTTTTCTCTCTTTTGAACGGCAGAAAGAGATGATTTCAGTAAATATATTTTCTATCTCTCTCTGGGAAATTTTTCCCTTCCCACCTATCTTCTCACCCTTCTCATGAAGATTCCTAAAAATAGAATTTTCCCTCTCTGGCACATATATTCTGAAGTTGTTTTTCCCTTTCAGCTCCCCTACTTTTTCTACGCACTCCATTCTTTTTAATATGAGCTCCAGTATCTCCTTATCAATAGAATCTATCTTCTCTCTTAACTTTCCAAGTTCTATTTCCATCTGTTTCTCCTCCTAATTTGTAATATTATAAATAACATTTCCCCAGTTTTTTTTTAAGTGTACTTTATCTGAAAAACAAATATTTTGTTGAAAGTTTGTCTGTTTTACTGTAAAATTATGCTGTTATACCTTTAGTTTAAATACTATTTATTTTAATAATTTTACACTTTTTTTTGAAATTTGTATATTAAATTTCTCTGTTTAAATAGTAAGTTTATTCTAAAATTTCATTCCTACATGATTTTACTTTAAAGGAGGTATTCATGGGATTCTTTTCTATTAAAAGAAAAAAATATGCTACACTTACAGTTAAAGATAAAACTCCTTCTCCGGTTTCCGGTAATTTGCAAGAGGTAAAAACACCTCAGGAGGAGGGGGAGAACTCATCTCCTCTTTGGATAAAATGTCCAAGCTGCAGCGAGATGATCTATAAAGTTGACCTGGAAAACAATTTAAAAAAATGTATACACTGCGATCACTATTTCCCTATGAGCGGTCAGGAGAGGGTAGACCTTCTCATAGACGAAGGAAGTTTTGAAGAGATGGATAGGGATTTAGAGTCCTGCGATCCGCTTAATTTCCCTCTGTATAAAAATAAATATGAGAACGCCATGGAAAAAACTGGAATGAAGGACGGAGTTGTTTCCGGTACTGGTCTTATCAAGGGATTAAAGGTCAGTATTGCAGCTATGGATTTCAGCTTCATGGGAGGAAGTATGGGATCTGTTGTGGGAGAAAAAATTACCCGTGCCATAGAGCGTGCAGCCCAGCTGAAAATTCCTGTTATAGTTGTTGCCACTTCTGGAGGAGCAAGAATGCACGAAGGGATACTCTCCCTTATGCAGATGGCTAAAACTTCAGCTGCTATTGAAAGACTTAAGGAAGTGGGAGTTCCCTTTATCTCTATTCCGGTTGACCCTACTACTGGAGGAGTTACAGCTTCCTTCGCTATGCTGGGAGACATAAATCTCTCTGAACCCAATGCTCTTATCGGATTTGCAGGTCCTAGAGTTATTGAGCAGACTATCAAGCAGCAGCTTCCTGAAGGATTCCAAAGAAGTGAATTTCTCCAGGAATTCGGGATGATAGATGTCATCTCCAAAAGAGAGGATATGAAAGATACCCTCTATAAAATTTTAAGCTGTGCCACTGAATAGGAGGAGTTATGAAATTTGAAACTGAGATATTTGATTTAGAAAAACACATAGCAGAATTGGAAAAATTTGCCAATGAAAAAAATATAGATCTCACTGAAGAGATTGAAAAGCTTCAAAAAAAACATAGAAATATGCTGGAAAAAATCTATTCCAACCTCTCTTCATGGGACAAAATTTTTGTAGCCAGACACCCTGACAGACCCTACACCCTCGATTACATAAGAGAATTAGGAGAGGATTTTGTGGAGCTTCACGGAGACAGACTTTTTAGAGATGATCCTGCCATAGTCGGAGGAATGTGTAAAATAGAGGGCAAAAGAGTTATGATCATCGGACATCAGAAGGGGCGTACCACTGAAGAGAAGATCCATAGAAATTTCGGAATGGCCAATCCTGAGGGATACAGAAAAGCCCTGAGACTTTTCCGGATGGCTGAAAAATTTAGAATTCCTGTACTGGCTTTTATAGATACTCCTGGAGCTTATCCTGGAATAGAGGCTGAAAAGCACGGACAGGGAGAGGCTATCGCCCGTAACCTTATGGAGATGTCAGGGATAAAAACTCCTATGATCTCTGTTGTAATAGGTGAGGGTGGCTCTGGAGGTGCTTTGGGACTTGGAGTTACAGACAGAATCTTTATGCTTCAGAACTCTGTCTACTCTGTAATCTCTCCAGAGGGATGTGCAGCCATTCTCTATAAAGATTCCAGCCGTGCTCCTGAGGCTGCAGAAAACCTGAAAATCTCTGCCAACAGCCTTCTGGAACTTGGGGTTATCGACGGCATTATTCCTGAGCCTGTGGGAGGTGCCCATAGAGATCACACTTTAGCTGCTCAAAATCTAAAAAGTGCTGTTTTCAAAGCCTTAGAAGAACTAGAATGTTTAAAAATTGACTCTCTTTTGGATGAAAGATATCACAAATATCGGAACATGGGAAAATTTCTTGAATCTTTTTAATTTAAGAGGTAAAATGAAGTTATATGGGTTGTGTTGTTTACACGATTAAATAGATTTAGGGAGTTGATTACATTTATGAAGAAAATCGCAATTTTAACTAGTGGAGGAGATGCTCCAGGAATGAATACAGCTATCAGAGCTGCTGCAAAATATGCCATGGATCTGGGAATGACTGTTTATGGTGTAAAAAGAGGATACTCAGGTATGCTGAATGATGAGATTTTTCCTATTGATTCTCAGTATGTTTCTGGAATCATTGATAGAGGTGGAACAAAACTTCTTACTGCCAGATGTCTGGAATTCAAAGATCCTAAATTCAGAGCTATAGCAGCTGCCAATCTAAAAAGAAGAGGTATCGAGGGAGTTATCGTAATCGGTGGTGACGGATCATACCGTGGTGCTGATCTGCTTTCTAAAGAGCATGGAATTAAGGTTGTTGGATTACCTGGAACTATTGATAACGATATCATTGGAACTGATTATACTATAGGATTCGATACATGCCTTAACACTATTCTGGATGCTATCTCTAAAATCAGAGATACTGCAACTTCTCATGAGAGAACAATTCTTGTAGAGGTTATGGGAAGACATGCTGGAGATCTTGCTCTTTACTCATGCATGGCAGGAGGAGGAGACGGACTTCTTATTCCTGAAATGGATAACCCTATAGAGATGCTTGCTCTTCAGATTAAGGACCGTAGAAAAAGTGGAAAACTTCATGATATAGTTCTTGTAGCTGAAGGTGTAGGAAAAGTTTCAGATATTGAAGAGGAATTAAAGCATAAAGTTAACTCTGAAGTTAGAAGCGTAGTTCTAGGACACGTTCAGAGAGGAGGAGCTCCTTCTGGATTTGACAGAATTCTTGCTACAAAAATGGCTGTTAAAGCTGTTGAAATTCTTGTAGCTGGAGACGGAGGAGTTATGGTAGGAATGGAAGGAAACAAAATAGTTACTCATCCTATCTCATATGCTTGGGAAGGACAGAGATTTACAAGTATTTCTGAAGATTTTGAAATAGCTAGAGTATTATCTAAATAATTTCAAGTTGCTTGTTGATAAAACTGGATATTGTGTTGTATAATGAGGGTGTATTAAAATGCACCCTTAATTACATTTTTAGGAGGAATAAAATGGATAGAGCTTTAGAGTTAGTTAGAAAAGAAAGAGCAACAAATAAGATCAAAAGAGAACTTGAGGATAACGACAGACAGGTCAGAGATAACAGAATAAGAATAGAACTTCTTTCAAATCTAAAAGAATATATCACTCCAACTATGAGTTATGAGGATATCTTAGATGTAGTAAGAAATATGAGATCAGACTATGAGGACAGAGTCGATGACTATATCATAAAAAATGCAGAATTAGGAAAAGAGAGAAGAGAGATCAAAAGAGAGATCAGAGAGATTACTAAATCAATAAAAACTGAGACAGTGAATGACTAATGGCTATTGAAGCACTGGAAAAAGTTATCGATGCCTTCGGAAGACTCCCAGGAGTAGGAAGAAAAAGTGCTACACGTTTAGCTTTTCATATTCTCAATAGCAGTTTAGAAGAGGTCGAGAGTTTCTCTCAGGCCCTTCTAGATGCCAAAAAACTTATAAAAAAATGTAGTATCTGCGGAGACCTCAGCGAAAAAGATACTTGTCCCATCTGTTCTGATGAATTTAGAGATAGACACTCAATATGTGTAGTGGAAGATTCCAGAGATGTTATCTCCTTTGAAAAAACAGGTAAATACCGTGGTAAATATCATGTTTTGGGAGGAAAACTGGCTCCCCTTAAGGGCATTACTCCTGATAAGCTCAACCTTGAATCTCTTTTAAAAAGAGTTGCACAGGATGATATAAGTGAAATTATAATAGCTCTCAATCCGGATCTGGAAGGGGAGACTACAACTCTATATCTTACAAAGCTTCTAAAACCTTTTCATGTAAAAATTACAAGAATTGCCAGCGGTATTCCCATGGGAGGAAATATTGAGTATGCAGATTCTGCAACTATTTCAAGGGCTCTTGAGGGCAGACAGGAGATTGAATAATGAGCTATCCCGTTCTTATTGTGAACCTCAATAAACTCAGGATAAACTGCAGAAATATCGTTTCTATCTGTAGAGAAAAAAATATTTCTGTCACTGGAATAACCAAATCTGTTTTCAATGATCTGGCCATTGCAGAAACTATGCTTCATTCTGGATGCACCAGTATCGGAGAATCTAGAATAAGTAATCTCAAAAAAATTATATCTCTGCCATGTGAAAAACTTCTTACTAGAGTTCCTCTCCTTTCAGAGGCTGAGGACGTTGTTAAGTTTGCAGATATCTCCCTTAACTCTGAAATTAAAACTATAAAAGCTCTGAACTCCTGTGCGGAAAAAGAAGGAAAAAAACACAAAATTTTTCTTCTTCTAGAAACAGGAGATTTTCGTGATGGTGAAAATATAGAAAATATAAATTCAACAACGGATGAAATTTTAAAGCTGAAAAATATTGAATTTTTGGGAATTGCTTCCAATATGGCCTGTCTCTCAGACAGTTTTCCCACCACAGATATTTTCTCTGAGCTACTGGATATAAGAGAAAAACTGGAGAAAAAAAGTGGTTTAAAGCTCTGGATTTCTGCTGGAAATTCAAGCTTTCTACATATTCTTCCCCTCATCTCCAAACAGGAGAGAGTCACCCTGAGAATAGGAGAAGGACTGCTTTTAGGAAGAGATACTGTACAAAAAAATACTCTCCCTGGTTCCTTTGATGATGTTTTTCTTCTGGCTGCCGAAATTATCGAGCTTAAAATAAAAAACAACTCTTTACGAGGTGTACTTGCCATGGGATGTGTGGAGATAAATCTCCAGGGGCTACGTCCTTTAGATGAGAATATTCTTCTGACAGGAGTCACCTCTGATCACACAATAATAGAGTTCAAAAATAATAATACCCACTATAAATTAGGAGATAAGATACTTTTTAAAGTTGACTACTGGACACTTCTAAAAATATTTTCCCTTCCTGATGTAAGTAAAATATATATATGACAAATTTTGGAGTTGATTAATTTGAAAAAATTTTTAATTGCCATATCCCTTATGGCATTTTTTATTTCTTGCGGAAAAACTGAAACCGTTGAAATGGTAAAGGGGAGCTATACTTTTCAAGGCGAAGAGCTAAAAAAAGATGAATCCTCCGAATCCACAGCTAAAGAAGCTGAAGTTTCAGAAGTTAAAAAAGAAAGCAAACCTTCTGAGGAACCTAAAATTGAAGAAATCCAAACAAAGGTAGAAGAGCCTCTGAAAGAGGAGACTGTCAAAGAGGTTGTTCCTGAAGAAACTACTTTTACAGAACATTTCTATACCAACATTGCTAATCTCCAGGTTTTTAATGCTGCCACTGGAGGACAGAGAATCGATTATCTGAGAAAAGGAACTAGGGTTACTATTCTTGAAGAGATTACATCTGGAAATCAAAAACCTGAAACCTATGTTAAGGTAAGTTACCTAAAAGATAGAAAAACAAAGGAGGGATGGATTACTAAAAAAGTTCTTGTTCCTTCTATCAACGATCTACTGCCACAGCAGTGGGGAAAGTTGAATTTTGATCCTTTCCTTAAAAAGGAATACCCTAACAATCCTAAAGTAAAAGTTAAGGGAATCTATGTTTCTACCTCTACTGTCTCTACCCCTAAGGCTTTGGACAGGCTTATTGAACTGGCTAAAACCACTGAAATAAATGCCTTTGTTATAGATGTTAAAAATGATGACGGACATCTTTTATGGAGTATGCCTGAGGTTGTTTCAAAATATGGACTGGACTCAGATAAGCGTAGACCTATAAAAAATATAGAAGCTCTTATGGCGAAACTGAAAGAAAACAATATCTATACCATAGCAAGAGTTGTATCTTTTAAAGACCCTACTTATGCCAAGGCCAAACCTGAAAGAACTATTTTAGATAAGCGTACTGGAAAACCATTCTCCAATGCTGATGGACTTATCTGGGTTTCTGCCCATGACAGAGAGCTTTGGCAGTACAACATTGATGTTTCTAAAGAAGCTGCCCGTGTGGGATTCAACGAGATTCAATTTGACTATGTTAGATTCCCTGCTTCTAATGGCGGAAAACTAGATCCTCATCTGAACTATAGAAATCCTAAAAACGAAAGCAAGCCTGCTGCTATCCAGAGATTCTTGACTGAAGCTCATAAACAGCTCTCTCCTCTAGAAGTTTATACAGCTGCCGATGTCTATGGTCAGGTAGGATCTTCTCCTGATGATATGGCTCTTGGACAACACTGGGAAGCTGTTTCCAATGTTGTGGACTATATCTGTCCAATGGTTTATCCAAGTCACTATGGTAACGGAGTTTACGGAGCTGCTGTCCCAGATGCTGAACCATATAAAACAGTTTACGGTTCTTCAAGAGATTCTATGAATAGAAGTTTTAATATTGACACTCCTGCAACCATAAGAACATGGATTCAAGATTTTTCTGCTCCATGGGTTAAAGGACATATTAAATATGGAAAAAAAGAGGTCAAAGAACAGATAAGAGCTCTTAATGCTCTTGGACTAGAGGAATATATCCTTTGGAACGCTGCCAACAGATACTCATTCGAGAAAAAAAGTACCCTTTAACGGGGTACTTTTTTATTTAAAAATTCTATCATTTCAAGGTCTTTGGCTCGCTCTGCAATATCCATAGCACCTCTTCCGTAGGAACGGTATCCTGGATTCACACCTTTATTTAGGAGTTTTTCAATTATCTCAAATTCTCTGTTAGCTACAGCCTTCATGAGTATCTCTCCAAAAATGTTTTCTCCCTCGATATTTTTTGTGTTGAGGTCATATCCGTATTCCAAAAGAAGTTCCAGCTTCTCCTTATCTGTCACATAATATATGGGCAGATTTCCCTCTCTGTCCTTTTCCTGTGGATTAGCTCCCCTATTCAGAAGCTCTTTTAAAACTCCAGGACTTCCAACTGAAGCTGCCCAAAAAATAGGTTTCCAACCATAGCTGTCCTCAGTCTCCAGGGAAGCCCCTTGAGATATTATATATTGGACAAAAGAATCAGGCTTGTTCTTTATATAATGGATTACCAGAGAGTCTCCCGAGGAGTTTTTCACATTGGGATCAGCTCCATTTTTTATAAGGATCTCTAGGGCTTGAAAACTTCTCACCCTAAAAAGTCCTTCATTCAAATTCAGATCTTGCCGTGCAAGGACCTGGAGGGATTCTAAAGAATCATATTTTATAGCCAAATCTAGGAGAGATATTCCATTTTTATCCTGATGGGCAGGTGAAAATTCTGAATTAAAAAAGGAGGTCAGAGCACGGGAATCATCTGCCAGTATCGCCTCATATACTAAATTTTCTGGAATCTCCCTTTTGGGGGCATTGCTGCATCCAGTAAAAAATATAGTTAAAAGCAAAACAAGTGGCATCTGAAATTTTCCCATCTCTAACTCTCCTATTCTATTTTATATATTTTATTTTTTTAATTACTTTTTGCTGTTTTCAGCTTTTTTTCTATCATTTTCATTCAGATATTTCTTTCTGATTCTGATATTTTTTGGAGTGATCTCTACTAGCTCATCATCACCAATGTACTCAATAGCTTGCTCAAGAGTCATTCTTCTTGGAGTTGCAAGTCTTACTGCATCATCAGATCCAGAAGCTCTCATGTTTGTAAGTTTCTTAGTTTTACAAACGTTTACCACTAGGTCATTCTCTCTGTTGTGCTCTCCGATAACCATTCCAGCATAAACCTCTACACCTGGATCATGGAACATTGTTCCTCTATCCTGTAATCCGCTTAGAGCATAAGCTATAGTTTTTCCAGTCTCAAGAGAGATTAGAGCTCCTTTGTTTCTTGCAGGAATATCTCCTCTGTGTGGTGCATACTCATAGAATGAGTGGTTAAGGATTCCTGTTCCCTTTGTATCAGTTAGGAATTCTCCTCTATATCCGATAAGTCCTCTTGCAGGAACTTTGAATTCAAGACGAGTATATCCGTCTGTTCCAGGAGTCATAGTTACAAGCTCTCCCTTTCTGATTCCCATCTTCTCGATAACTATTCCAGTAAAGTTGTCATCAACGTCTACTACTGCTAGCTCAATTGGCTCGTTTAGCTCTCCATTGATCTCTTGGAATATAACTCTAGGTCTTGAAACCTGAATCTCATATCCTTCTCTTCTCATGTTCTCTAGAAGTATAGAAAGTTGAAGCTCTCCTCTTCCTTTAACTATGAACGAGTCAGCTGAAGCTGTAGCTTCTACTCTCATACTTACGTTTCCTTGAAGCTCTTTCTGAAGTCTGTCCCAGATATTTCTAGAAGTTATGAACTTTCCATCTTTACCTGCGAATGGTGAATCATTTACTACGAATGTCATAGCAAGAGTTGGCTCATCTATATCAATTAGAGGAAGAGCTACAGGATTAGCTACATCTGCAATTGTCTCTCCGATATCTACAGTTGCAAGTCCAGCTATTGAAACAATCTCTCCAGCTATTGCTGACTCAACTTCAACTTTCTTAAGTCCCTCATATCCGTAGATTATAGAAACTTTTCCTTTAACCATTTTTCCGTCTCTTTTTATAAGCATAACTTCCTGGTTTTTCTTAACAGTTCCGTTATAGATTCTTCCAACTCCAAGTTTACCAACATAGTTATCGTACTCTATGTTTGCAGCAAGGAATTGAAGTGGAGCATCTTTATCTCCCTCTGGAGATGGAACGTGCTCAACTATAGTTTCAAATAGAGCTTCCATGTTGTTACTCTTATCTGTAAGTTCTTTTATTGCATATCCTGCTTTTCCAGAAGCATAAACAACTGGGAACTCAAGCTGGTACTCATTAGCATCTAGCTCTAAGAATAGGTCATATACCATGTATAGAACCTCTTCTGGTCTTGCTCCTGGTCTGTCTATTTTATTTACTACAACTATTGGTCTATGTCCTTGCTCAAGAGCTTTCTTAAGAACATACTTTGTCTGTGGCATAGTACCTTCAAATGAGTCAACAACCAGTATAACTGAGTCAACCATCTTCATGATTCTCTGAACCTCTCCTCCGAAGTCAGCATGGCCTGGAGTATCAACTATATTGATTCTGTAATCTTTATAGTTTACAGCGGCATTCTTAGCAAATATCGTGATTCCTCTCTCTTTCTCGATATCATTGGAATCCATTACTCTCTCTTCAACTTTATCCATCTGGTGAGCAGCAAAAACTCCAGCCTGTTTTAAAAGACAGTCAACCAATGTTGTTTTTCCATGGTCAACGTGGGCAATTATAGCTACGTTTTTAATCTTCATAAACACTTCCTTTAATCTTTATTTTAAAATTTTATTATAACCTATATACATATTATTTCTTGATCAACTTAAAAATATTTATATGCCTGAAGCCTGCTGTTTTTAATTGTGGCAAGGCCTATAAATTCATTCTTATAGTAAATCGAGTAATATCCGTCATTTCCAGTATAACTGAAATTATTTCCATTTTTGTAGTATTTCAGATTTTCCTCTCCTATTAGCTCAAGTCTTGGATATCCGAAGAATTCCTCTACCCCTTGAAGGAATGATAAATCTCCCTTTTCAGCCATAGCTTCCATCTCTTCCAGAGTAAAACATTCTTGGAGCTTTACCTTTCCCACCTCAGTTCTTATAAGATCTGTCATAGTGGCAAAAGTTCCCAGCTTCTCTCCTAGATCAAAGATAAGAGATCTTATATAAGTACCTTTGGATACTTTACATAAAAATTTTCCGCTTTCTCCGTCATATTCTTTCAGGTCCAGTGATTTTATCTTTACATCTCTGGCTTTACGCTCCACTGTTATCCCTTCACGGGCCAGATCATAAAGTCTCTTTCCATCTATTTTAAGAGCTGAATACATAGGTGGTACCTGTTTTATATCCCCTAAAAAAGTTGATAGGGCCTCTTTCAACATATTTTCATCTGGTTTTTCCATCTCAGATCTCTCTGTTACGGTTCCCTCTCTGTCATAAGTGTCAGTTTTGTATCCCAGTTGGAATGTCGCCAGATACTCTTTCTCGTACCCTTCAATGTCCTGTACCAGTCTAGTTGCCCTACCTACACATACTACCATAACCCCTGTTGCCATAGGGTCTAAAGTTCCTGTGTGGCCGATTCTTTTCTCTTTTAGAATCCTTTTCAGCTTTCTCACCACATCAAAGGATGTTATCCCCTGCGGTTTATTAACACAAATTATTCCGTCCAAGTTCCCCTCCGAAAATACGTTATTCAATATTATAACATACAAAACACTTTTTTTGAACAGTTTTTTTCATGACCTTGGGAAGTACCTGAAGTACATCTCTGGGATTGGTTATATAATTTTCTACACTGCTCATTTCACCGCATTTCCCTAAAAAATAACAGGCTAGTTTTCCAGCTTCCAAAGGGGTGTATCCCTGAGCCAAAAAAGATCCTGTCAATCCTGCCAATATATCTCCCATTCCTCCATTGCTCATACTTGCATTTCCAGTTCTATTTATATATATCTCTCTACCATCTGTAATTATAGTCTCGCTGTCCTTGAGTATAAGTGTGATTCCATATTTTTTTGCAAAATCAAAGGCTAATTTTACCCTGTTTTTTTTTATATCTTCTATTTTTTTTCCAGTCAGTCTAGAAAATTCTCCTAGATGGGGAGTTATTATTGTAGCCCCCTCTCTCTCCCTAAAAAATTCCCTTCGCTCTTGGGTTTTTAATACATTCAATCCATCGGCATCTATTACCAGTGGAATTTTTGCATCCTTTAGATCCTGAAGTGCACCATAGGTTTCCTTGCTCTCCTCCATACCGGATCCAAAGACTACAGCACTACCTTTCTGAAGATGTTTTTTCAGTTCCTGGATATCCCTTACCATGGCTTCATCCAGTTTTATTTTCATTATCTCCAATATCTCTTTTCTCGTAAAAAGAGTTACAAGACCTGAACCGGATCTTACAGCTGCTTCTGCGGCAAAATAGGGCGCTCCTACATAGTTAAAGCTTCCTGCCACTATAAAAGTATGCCCGAAATCTCCCTTATATCCCTCTTTTCCCCTGGGTTTAAGAATTGAAACTATCTCTTTCTCTTCCAAAATTTTCTCTTTCATGACTACCTGTCTCCTAGATTTTCTCCATTAAAAAAGCTGAGTTTTATACCCAGCTCTTCCAAGATGCAGATTAATCTTCTAAAAGTGATTTTCTTATCTTTACTACATATTTTTTAACCTTTACAGGTTTATCCAGCATAACGCATGGTCTATGTGGCTCCTCTGTAAAGAAAACTGCAAAAACCCCTGGTGTTAAAATAAGATCAAACTCTTTTTCTAACTTTCCATATACTAGAAGATCTCTCTCCTTATCATACTCCTCTTTTATCTCATTTTTCTCTGAGAATACTCCGAATCCGATTTTTTCCTCTCCCTCTGTGAGAAATTGAATATCCACATACTCTTTATGTGCCTCAATTATTCTCTCTTCTCTAGGAAAACTTTCATATTCAGCAATATTGATAAAAATATCATCGCCCTTAATTTCGTGACGCCCTACCGGTACCTGACTAAAATCAAGATTTTTGAGATACTGTATAGTCTCCTCTAAGACCTTAGGATATCTCATCTGGTTCAACGGATGGCAAAAAGAATCTAATATCATAAACTACCCCCTAAATATTATATAGCTTCATTTAATTTTAACATATTTTTTTTCAATATACAATTACTCCTGCTAGTGCAGACAATAATATCATTGTTATTATCCCTATCTTAAAATATAATCCTCCTATCAGAGTAGCAAAAAATATTATATAACTCTTATAATCTATAAATATCTCTCTTGTCATAAGGGACACTGCGGCTGAAAGCACAAGTCCCACTGCCACAGGCCTTACACCTTTCAGAGCCCATTCCACATATTTTGAGTCCCGATTTTTGAAAATAAAAACTATAAGGATTCCCATGACCATAACTGCTGGCAGAATTACTCCTAAAGTGGCAAAGGCTGAACCAAAAACTGTTCCCGTTACTTTATACCCTATATAAGTGGCTGTATTTACAGCTATTGGACCCGGTGTTATCTGAGATATCGCAACAATATCCGTAAACTCTCCCGAAGTGAGCCAGCTGTGTTTCTCTACCACAGTACTATATATCATGGTCAGCATGGCATATCCGCCCCCGAAACTGAAAAGACCTATTTTAAAAAATTCATAAAAAATCTGTAAATATATCATTTCCCCTCCTGAGAGCTCTTAATTTTAGAATGGTACCAGATACCCCCGACCATTCCCATAAGGATAAAAACAATTGCAGATATCTTCAGAAAAGATATCCCCACCGCTACCCCCAATGGTATCCAAAAATTTTTCTTTCCTATCTTTATACCTTTTCCCATATTATATACAGGCATCAGTATCAGTGCCACAGTGGCAGGCTTAACTCCTTTAAATATAGCTTTTATATAGCTATTTTCCTGAATATTCTGAAAAAATATGGCCACAATAAGAATTATTATAAAAGATGGCAGTACCGCACCTAGAGCTGCTGTAATACCTCCTTTTTTTCCTGCAATTTTTACTCCTGTATATATAGCAGTATTTACTGCAAAGGGACCAGGACAGGATTGAGCTACTGCTAAAATATCTATAAACTCATCTCTTCTAAGATATTTTTTCTTTTCCACAATCTCCCTTTCCATAACTGGCAACATGGCATATCCGCTTCCTATGGTAAACATGCCAATCTTAAAAAACATTAAAAATATCTCTTTTAAAAACCTGTTTTCCTCTTTACTTTTATTTTTCATCCCTCTCACCCCACATAGTGCTAATTATAACATATTTCATAACGAAAAAAAATTTTTAAAGGATATAGCACTTGATTTAGAATATAGTATCTGTATAATGTAGAAAGATATCTCATCAACTGGAGGATTTTATGAAAAAAAACACTTTAATCACTTTTCTTCTTTTATCTGCTCTTACTTATTCCCGTGAAATTATCTTCAGCGGAAGCTTTGTAGACTCCAGTAACAATTCAGAATACAGGGGGGGAGCTTTTTCTGTGGGAATTCCTTTTTATCATTTTAAAAACCCCTCTTATTTCTTTGCTGCTGAACCCTTTATTGCTACTGGAGACAATTCTCTGGACGTGGGAGCTTTGGTTACCCTTATAAAAAGATTTGATCTCAACCCTAAATGGTTCCTTGATCTCTCTTTCGGTTTTGGAATTATGAATTTAGATAACCACAAGGTTCTCCAGCCACGAGGATTTAATTTTACTGAGAGAGCTGGTGTCAGTCTCTCTTACAGACTTTCAGAGATCTCTTCTATCGGTCTCTCCACATCCATCTCCCATATCTCCAATGCCGGAATAACAGATTTTAACCCAGGAGTAGACTCCTATTCTGTTGGAATCAGATATATCAGAAGGTTTTAACCATGAATAGAAACAGCATCCCTTACCATCTTGAACTAGAATCACCTATAAAAGAGATTCTGGATATTTTGAATGCCCATGGAGAAGGTTATATCGTGGGAGGATATATTCGGGATAAACTCTTAAATCTCTCCCCTGAAGACTGTGATTTTGTAACAGATCTGCCCTATTCCCGGCTTTTGGAGATATTCCGTGAATTTTCTCCCAAAGAGATTGGAAAACAGTTTGGAATACTGCAGATAAAATATAGAGATCATTTCTATGAAATAGCGAAATACCGTTTAGATTTAGGAATTCCCGCCAAAAGAAATGAACAGCTTATCTCTTTTACTGGAGATATCTATGAGGATCTCAAAAGAAGGGATTTCACAGTAAACTCCATCGCCTACAATGGAGAACGCCTTATTTTTTTAGATTCTGCCCTTTCTGATCTCCTAGATAAGAGATCTCTCCGTTTCAATGGCGAAAGTAAAAAGAGAGTTCTAGAAGATCCACTCAGATTATTGAGAGGCATCCGGTTTTCCATCACTAAAAACCTCTCTCTGGAGGATGAAAATATTTACAGAGATTCCATTCATCTTATCTCCCACCTTTCCACAGAGAGAATACGAGATGAATTTGTTAAAATTCTCCTCAGTCACAGCCCGGCTCTGGGAATAAAAAAACTTATCTCCATAGGGGCTATGAAATATATAATCCCTGAAATCATTGACCAGAATCCAGAAAGTTTTCATCTCCTGGATAACTCTTTAAAAAATCTCGAAACCCGACTATATCTCATTCTGAAGAACTTACCTCATAGGGAGATCCTTTTCAGACTTAAATTCAGCAAAAAAATAGTTTTAAAAGTTGAAGATTTAAAAACTCCTTTTTCCAAAAAAAATCTAAACATCACCGGTGCTGAGCTTCAGAGTTTGGGGCTACAAGGAAAGGAGATAGGGGACACTTTAACTCTCATTTTGAATTTAGTTTTAGCACATAAACTTGAAAATAACAGTGAAGATATTTTATCTTTTGTAAAAAAGAACAGGACTCCTAAATAGGAATCCTGTTCTTTTTCATATATTTCTAATAAGTTACAAGTTTTCTGTTTCCAATTTTTTTTCTGTCTATTTTGGATACTTCACTCTCAGGAACTGTGACAGTTTTAGCCTCTCCATCTGAAACATATCTTTCATGAGGTCTTTTGTCAAAATGTGCAATCCACTGTTTTATATCCAGTTCTGAACCGGTCTTCCCTGCACGAATTCTAGGAACAGCAAGAGGATCATAACCTGTATTATAAATCGACTGAGCCGGATTGGATCCTACCAGAAATGTCACACGGTTGCTATACTTTACCCCTTCAAAGCTTCCTTTAAACATGGAATCTCTGTAATCCTTGCTCGATGATCCGAAAGGACGGGCAAGAGAGTCCACAACATATCCAGGTCTTGCTTTTCCCACCATATCCACAATTTTAGCCATATTTTTTTCTATAGTCACTTTATCTATTTTTCTCAGGTTAGGGTGTCCCCAAGTATGGTTTCCAATATCAAATCCAGTATCTAGAACAGCATTTATTCTTTGGGAGATACTCCCATCACCTTTAAATGGATCTGCATTTACGTAGATAATACCTTTAGTTGGAAAGTCTGGATTTTTCTTAGAAAATTCTATAAATTTATACAGCATCGTATCTCTGTTCAGAGTTAAAACGCCATCTTTTTCAGTAAAAGATGCCTGGGTTCTATGGGCGTCATCAAAAGTCATCAGTACCGGGGTCTTACCCTTGGGAACTGTTATATCTCCATCTATGAACTCCCTTATAGAAATTGGAACATACCCCTTTTCATGGAGAGTTTTCAAATCTTCTTCAAAGTTTTTGAAAGTTCTAGAATAATCGTCCTTAGGCTCAGTTTCTGTAAATGCATGATACATCAGCACCATAATTTTACCAGATTCATTGGGTTTCATCTCTCCCATTATCGCAAAAGAAAAAGTTAAAAAAATTGTCAGTAAAAGTTTTTTCATAAAATCTCCTCATATATTTTTTAATTGAATACTGCATTTAAATTCAAAATTCTACCACTTCCAGTTCCGGATGTATCAGAAAATCATAGGGGAAAACTAGCGGTCCCCCATCTACATCTAGGTCCAAATCTAAATGGAAACTCTCTCCTGTTTTCTTAAAAAGATACCACACATACTTGGAACAGTAGGTAACATCTGTGCTATTTTTATTTAAAGTCACAAGATATCTCTGGTTTTTCAGTTTTTCAACATTCTGGATAAATTCCTTTTTAAACTCCTCATTAAAATCTGTCAATCTGAGGACTATAACTTCTCTTCTCTCGTTCAGCCAATTTCGGTAGAGATATTCATTGTATCCTGTGAGGGGATGAGGATAATCTGCCACCATATAGGGTGAAACAACCACTCCTATGTGACCATACCATTCAAGAGGCCGCATAGTTTTATTTTTTACAATTATATCCCCTACTCTTACCTTATCCCAGTTGAGAGCAAGATTTTCGATGGGCTGCCATTTTTCCCTGTATATATTCATATTGGTGCAACCAATTAAAATTCCAGATAAAAAAATTATCAGATATCTTATTAACGATTTTTTTTTCATAGTTTTTACCTTTTTGATTTATTTGGATCTGTAATCCTTTTCACTGAGATTATTCTATACCAAAAAATAGAAAAATACAAACTAAAATCATATTTTGAAATAGTGATAAACATATGGTATACTATAGAGTAAAAGAAATTTTTTGAAAGGGGTAATTATGGAGATATTCAAGACCATAGATGATAAACTACATAAATTAGAAACAATAGAAGACGGCGCTTGGATAAATCTGGTCTCTCCCTCTCAACAGGAGATACAGGAACTTTCAAAAAAATTAAATATCGAGGAGCAGAGTCTCATGGCAGCCCTAGATACAGAGGAAAGGCCTAGAATTGAGATTGAGGACAATGAAATCCTCATAATTATAGACGTTCCCTACATCGAAAAAAATCCCAACACCATGTCTGGAGTAACCTATACTACTCTTCCTCTTGGTGTTATAATAACTGATAAAAATATAATCACAGTGGCTACAACAGAGGTGAGCCTCCTGGCTACTTTTAAGACAGGAGCCCCAAAAGGTTTCTACACCTACAAAAAAACCGCATTTCTTCTTCAGATGCTCTACAGAAATGCCGCAAACTACCTAATCTATCTGAGAAACATCGAGAAACTTTCCAAAGAATGGGAGACAGAGCTCTATGAATCTCAGAGAAATGAGGAGATTCTGGCACTTCTAGAACTGGAAAAATCCCTGGTATATTTTTCCACTTCCCTGAAAAGTAATGGAAGTGTGCTAGAAAGATTGTCCAGACTGAGAATAATGAAACAGTATCCAGATGATCTGGAACTTCTTGAAGATGCTATCATAGAGAACAAACAGGCTATAGAGATGGCAAAAATTTATTCTGATGTCCTCAGTGTGGTTATGGATGTTTTCGCTTCCGTAATCTCAAATAACTTCAATATACTTATGAAACGGCTTACTTCTATAACAATAGTTATGGCTGTTCCCACTATATTGTCAGGAATCTGGGGTATGAACGTAAATGTTCCTTTTTCTTCAAATCCCTTTGGATTCTTTTCTGTTATTCTTATTATAGTTATAACTACTGTACTTCTGGCTATTATGCTTATAAAAAAGAAGCTCCTCTGATGAGGAGCTTCTTTTTAGTTTTTATAGAATTTTGCTTCCAGTTTCTTTCTGCTCTCATAATAGACTTCGAACATCACTGGTATAACTACCAGAGTAAGAAGTGTAGAGAATGTCAGTCCGAATATAACAGCTATTGCCATTCCTTTATATCTCTCACTTCCCTGTCCGATTCCCAGAGCCAGAGGTATCATTCCAAATACTGTAGTTAGGGTAGTCATCAGTATCGGACGAAGTCTTGTCCGTCCAGCTTCTATCAAACCGTCCCACATGGAGTAATCTCTCTCTTCTATCAGAATCTTTATGTAGTCTATAAGAACTATTGCATTGTTTACAACTATTCCCGCCAGCATTATTATTCCTACAAACACCATGGGATTATTTTTCTGATTGGTTATGAGAAGACCCGCATAAACTCCTGTTACTGCCAATGGTACTGTTATCATAACTATCCCTGGCAATATATATGATTCAAACTGTGCTGCCAGTATAAAGTAAACCAGGAAAAGTGATACCAAAAGGGCAAAGTTCAGATGTTCATTTACCTCTTTCATGGATCTTGAATCTCCTCCAAATTCCACTCCTATATTCTGAGGAAGTCCTATCTCATATATCATCTCACTCACACTGCTCTGAGCGGCTTTCAAATTGACAGCTCCCGTAAGATTGGCTTCTACCGTTACCAGTCCTATTTTGTCCTCTTTTTCTATTGCTGCAGGACCCTCTGCAATAACCAGTTCCGCTATATCACGAAGCTTAAGGGATTTACCGTCTTTGCTTTTCACCCTTGCATCCATTAGAAGATCCAACGACTGTCTGTATTTTTTATCTAGCTGAAGTGTAAGATCTAACTCCTCATTGAGGGTTTTAAGCTTTATAGGAGTTCCTCCCAGTATCTGATAGCTTATGGCCATACTCATATCGTTTACATTTATCCCATAATATTCCAGTTTTTTTCTGTCCAACACCAGTCTGGCTTCAGGGTTTCCATTTATTATAGAACTACTTACATCTACAAACATGGGATCTTTTTCCATTTTTTCAATGAGAGTTCTAGTTATATAATCCACCTGGTTCATATTATCTGAACGGAACATAACCGAGAAATTTTTTCCTGCTCCACGTCCATAGGCCATTCTTGGAGTGTAGTTAAGTTTTACATCGGGAATTGCTCCCACATATTTTCTCGTCTCTCCCATAATTTCAAAAATAGGTCTTTTGTCCTCTCTTTGAGATTTGTAGCCTACATCTACGACAACAGATACAGCATTTTTGGATACTGAGGTAGTATAGCTTTTAGTAGATTTGTTTTCCATCACTGCACTTTCCATTATTCTAGAAACTCTATTGGCTTTTTCTACATCCATTCCGCTTGGAAGTTCAGCGATAACAGTATATACTCCATCATCTGTCTGTGGTTGAAATTCCGAACCTATAAACTTACCGCCGTAAATCACAACTCCTACAAACAGTGCCACAACTCCTGCTAAAGTCACAAATCTATGCTTCAGTGCCCCTGTCAGAAGTTTTGTATATTTTTCCTTACAAAAGTTGAGAACTCTTCCATCTTCATGGACAGTTTTCTTATCTTTCAGAAGTCTAGAACTCATCATAGGTACAAATGTCACCGCTACTATAAGAGATGCCAGAAGTGAAAAGGCTATGGAGTAGCACATATCCTGGTACATCTCTTTAGCTCTTCCCTCTCTTAAAACTATGGGAACAAATACCGCTACCGTAGTTGCAGTAGATGCTATTATAGGTACGAGAACTTCTGTGGCTCCATTTTCTGAGGCTTCCATTCTGTCCTGTCCCAGCTCTGTCAGATGTCTAAAAATATTATCTAGAACAACAACCGAGTTATCCACAAGCATTCCAACTCCCAGAGATAGTCCCATAAGAGAGATCATATTCAGAGAGATATCTTTAAATCCAAAAAATCCGAAAGTTGAGATTATTGAAACCGGGATTGCTATGGCAACTATAAACGTTGCTCTTATATCTTTAAGGAAAAAATATAGTATTATGACTGCCAATAAAAGCCCCGTTAAAGCATTATTTCTAACTGCATCTATGGAGTTATTTATATCCTTAGCTGTATCTCTTGTTATGGTAAACCTGGATCCCTGAGGCAGAAGTGACTCTAAAGCTTTTAGCTCTTTCTGTACCTGCTCAGATATTTCTACAGCATTTCCCACATCAGTTTTGGAGATTGTAAGTATTATATTTTCCACACCGTCAGCTCTTCCATAACTGCTCCTGTCCTTAGATCCCAGTCTTATATCTGCTACATCACTGAGATAGAGTGTCTCACCGTTACTATTTTTTATAACTATCTCCTGAACATCTTCAAGAGTCTTAATCTCTCCGAATACTCTTACAAGATACTCTTTATCACCTTCCCGTACATAACCTGCCGGGAAATTAAGACTGGCTTTTTTTAGGGTAGAGTACAGATCTGAGATATTGAGACCATATGTCTCAAGTTTATCGGGGTCTATGCTTACACTGACCTCTCTCTCATCTCCTCCACTTATGGAAATCTCACCCACTCCCTCTATTCTTTCCAGTCTTGGAACAACTATATTATCGGCAAAAATTTTGAGAGTTACCAGATCACTTCCGTTTATTCCTATCATTATAACTCTATCCGCCATCCCTGAAGATTTAGATACAGTAGGCTCCTTTATCTCTTCAGGAAGTTGGTTTCTTATACGGTTTACAGCGGTGACAAGTTCATTTACCTTGTCGTCTATCTTTACCCCATATTCAAACTCTACTGTAAGAGATGAGCTTCCCATGCTGGATCTGGTGGTAACTCTACGGATACCTTCAACTTTAGTCAGTCCCTTCTCTATCTCCTTGGTCACCAGATTTTCCATATCCTCTGGAGAAGCTCCTCTCCAGTCAGCTCTTATACGGGCTGTTGGCATATTGAAGTTTGGAAAAAGCTGGGTTTTTAAATTGGTTAAAACCAAAAATCCTATTATGGTCATGGAGATAATTATCATCATTGTTACCACAGGACGTTTTATTGAAAACTTTGCAATGTTCATAACCCCTCCACTATTTCTGTATATTCACTTTATCTTTATTGCTCAGAATATATTGGCCATCTACTACTAGCTCTAATTTCCCCTGAAGCTCGGCTGAGATGACTTCCACAAGTTCTCCATCAGCATATCCTCTCTCTATCTTCACCTCTTTTGCTTCTCCATCTTCCACAAGGAATATGTATGAGAAAAGGTCTCTTACAACTATGGCACTCTTTGGAACCGCATAGGTTTCTTTTTTTCCTGACTCAACCTTTACCTTTGTATACATACCTTTTTTAAGAATGTTTCCGCTGTTGTCTACAGCTATTTTAACCTGGTATTTTTTTGTGTCACGGGTTGCTACTGGATTTATCTCTACAACTTTTCCCTCATAGGGCATGTCTATTCCTTCAATTTGAAGCTCAGCACGGTTTCCAAGTTTTACTCCCCCTATTTCAGAAACTGAAACACCGGTTTTAATATACATTTTACTGCTATCCACCACTGTAAATAGGGCCTTCAGTTTCTCAATCTGAGTATATATTTTTTCATCTAGATCTGTTACGATTCCATCTACTTCAGCTCTCATCTCTAGCTCTTCAAAATCTTTCTTTGCTGCCAGATAAGTTGCCTTTGCATCCTCTAAATTAGAATAGCTTAGGTCATAGGCTGATTTTTTTGTAAGAAACTCATCTTCAGAGATATATTTATCCTTTCTCAGCTCCTGAAGCTTCTCAAAATTTATACTCTTTGTCTCGTAATCTGAAAGGCTAGAAATATATTTTGCTTTGGCTTTGAGGTAAGCAGATTCTGTAGGCTGATCCTCCAGTTTAAGGATTACCTCTCCTTTTTTAACCCTTTCTCCATTCTTTTTGTTGATTGCAACTATCTTTCCGCCGGTTTTAGTTATCTCTGTAACCTCATTTTCAGGCTCCAATACTCCGCTGGAAATACTGGTTTTTATTATCTCTTTTCTGTCTAAACTTTCTGTTTTAACTACTTTACTCACTGGTCCTCTATTACGCTGTTCTGTTTTTCCGCCACATGCGGCAAAGAATGCTGCTAGTGCCACTATAGTCAATATTTTCTTCATGTCTCCCCCTATTTAAGTAAAGATTTATACTGCTCATATGCCAAATAATAGTTGAACTGGGCTCCTATCAAAGCCAGTTCTGATTCCACAAGATTTTTTTCAATCTCTACCAGAGTCACTGCATCGCTGAGATCCATCTCATAACGTCTGCTCTCTAAATTAAAGTTCTCCCTTGCTGATTCTACAGCTGATCTCTGCTCCTCAACTATACCTCTGTATTTTAGAAGATTGAGATAGCTGGTTCTTAGATTGAGCTCTACGCTGTCTTTAGCTTTCTCTTCCAAGTTTTTAGCTTTAAGCTCCTCATTTTTGCTCCTCTCGTATCTGTCTATAGACTGACCGAATTGAAAAATGTTCATCTTCACATTTACACCAGCTTCCCAAGAGATATCATCTGTGGAATTTTTGATTCTTTCATCTCCTGAACGGTAAGTTATCCCCGCTGAAATTTTAGGTAAAAATTCGGATCTAGCTATTACTTTCTCATTTTCTTTTATCAGAGTATCAAGAGTGGATATTTTGATATTTCTGTTATTTTCACGTGCATTTTCTATATCTTTTTCTAAATCTATACTGTTCAAATCATAGTCTTTTTCCTCTATTCCTTTTAGTAATATATCTTTAGAACTTCCTATTCCTATATAGTTTTTCAAATCAGCTTTGGCTGTTTCTACCCCGTTTTTGCTTTCTAAAAGTTTAGTTTTAAGGTTTAGGACCCTTGTGTTAAAGGGAAGTACCTCTGATTTGGCTATCATATCCAGTTCATATTTTCGATTTGCTTTAGAATACTGGCTTTCCATATTTTTAAGAGCTACCCCATATACCTCCACCTCTTTTTCTTTAAGTAAGACAGATGTATACTTATTTATAGTACCCAACATCGTATTTATCCGGGTATCTTCATACTGATAATTTTTTTTATCTCTATCACTTTGAGCACTGCTCAGCTGTGCCATCAGACTCCCTCCCTGAAAAATAGGCTGAGTAGCAGCTACTGAATTATCATAGTAATCTTGAACCTTTTGTGAATTTACAGTTTTCTCCTCATCATAACTGGTATACTTCCCCGTGTAATCCACAGTAGGAAGAAAGTTTTTATATGCTTCCTTCACTTTAATTTTCGAGTTTTTTAGATCCAACTCAGAATTTTTAAGTGTATAATCGTGCTGATAAGCTTTTTCTATGGCTTCTGAAAGATTGAGTTCCAATCCCTGAGCATAGAGAGTAATTGTCAACCCCGCTAAAAATAGGGTTATTAATAGTTTTTTCATGATTTCCTCCCCCTAAAATTCTTAAAGTCATTATATCATAACAGCCATCACTTTTAATCATAATTTGACTTTTCTTCATTTAAATTTTATAATTTAAAGATAGCACATTTATAAGTACCATATCAATGTGTCAGAAATATGTCAAATGCAGAATACAAGGCAGGTAAGTTATGAAAAATTATATGTTCACCATCCAATATGACGGCACTAAATACAATGGCTGGCAGAGACTCCCTGAACTCTTAGAGAAAACTATCCAGGGAAAAATCGAAATTCTTCTCTCTAAGCTTTTAGATGAGAAAATCGAAATTATCGGTAGTGGAAGAACCGATGCCGGAGTCCATGCTCTTATGCAGGTAGCCAATTTTAAAACTCCAAAAAAACTGGAAAAAGATTTTATCGGACAGTTCAACAGATATCTTCCCGAAGATATCCGAATCACATCTTTTCAAGAGGTAGATGAAAGGTTTCATTCCAGATACAATGCCAAACTCAAAACCTATATGTACCGGATAGATAACTCACCTTTCGGAGATCCTTTTCTGAGAAAATTTGCCTACCATATAGACAAAAAACTGGATCTGGATAGTATGAAAAAAGCTGCAGAAATTTTCATAGGTGAGCACGATTTTACCTCTTTTTCCAAAAATAGTAAGAAAAAATCTTGCGTAAGGACTATTGAAGGAATTGAGATAGTTGAAAAGGGAGATATTCTTGAAATTTTCTTCACCTCTGACGGCTTTCTCTATAACATGGTTCGGATGATAACTGGTGCCCTTGTTTCTGTGGGGCTTCATCAGATATCTCTCGAGGATATCCAGGAGCTTCTAAAAGAAGAAACCCGTACAAAACATCGGTTTGTAGTTCCTCCCCAGGGATTGTTTCTCCACAGTGTAAAATATTAATCTATGAGAAAGAGCAGTGGAATCACTGCTCTCTGTTTATATTGCCATAAGGCTATTGAAACTCTCTAAACATTTCTGAATAAGCTCTTTCTTCTCATTTCTTGGAACATAGATAGCGAAAATCTCCTTTTCATCCTCTCCATAGAATTTTATAGAGTAACTATCTCTTCCAAACATAACATCTTTAGCCAGGAATATCTCCTTTATTTTCCCTACTGAGAGATGTCCCCCAATTGATGAATCTATATCATGAAAATTAAGAAAACCATGAGCATAGAACCCTTTAGGAAATTTGTCTTTTATCTCTAACACAAATCCCGGTGTCATTACTAGAAGGAAAACTTTTTCCCAACCTCTTAAAGTCTGAAATAGATCATCTATTTTTTCTACAGGGTATGTCTTTACTGTTGGAGAATTTCTTAAAATCTCTGTATATCCTACCTCTAACTTTGTAGCTAAGGTTGAAAGTGATATTCTTTCATTCTCTTTCATAAGTTCCTCTATTTTTTCTCTTAACATATCTCTCCTCCTATTTTTTTTACAATATTTTCAAAGACTTCTTTAGCCCTCTCTAAATCTTCCTGATCAGGATGGGAAGCTGCCACTTTCCAACGGTTTTTTCTTGCTTCATTAGGTGCCATATGGTGATCCGAAGGAAGCTTCAGCATCCAGTCTATAAGTTTTGGGTCTATAGCACCTTGACAGCAGAAATTTCCCAAAATTTCATTTCCGTTCTCCAAAAGAAGTTTTTCTATATTATCTCTGCAATCCTGAGCATGTTTAGAATCTGGTTCAGCCCCAAGTGTAAAGAAATAAGCTACCTTTTTGTCTTTTATATTTTCTACAAATTTCAGCATTCCGCTATCAAATGTGGCTCTATCTATCCACCCGCCTAATATATACAGATCATATTCTTTTTCTAAATTTTCCTTACAGCATTTTATTTCACTTCCTTCCACCACCTCATGGATAGCATCTGCTACCTTTCTGGTATTTCCTGTTTTACTAGAATAAACTATAACTGTTTTCACAATATCCCTCCCATGTTAAATCTGATTAAAAACAAATGCTTTATAGAAATACATCTTTATCTTTTTTTCCTTCAAAGTAACCGGAGAAAACTTCCATTTTTTTAAGGCTTTTTCTACCTCCCCTCTGAATCCCATTCCCAAATCCTCTCCATAATATTTTATCTCTTCTATCTTTCCATCATATCCCACTAAAAATCTGACTTTTATCTCCACTGTTTTTCTGTATCCCAGTTTCTTTCCTATCTCAGGATATTCTGGATCCTGCTGGAAAAGAATTTCATATCTCAGACCCTCTATTCCCTGATTTTTTGCAGCATATACTCCCTCGCTGATCTCCATCACTCCCTCCATTGAAAAATCTTCAACTTTCGGTGTTTCCTGGGCTTTCGAATGAGTTTCTGAAGAATTTTGTTCTGATTCAATTTTTTCTTCAATTTTTTCTTCAACTTTTTCTTTTGCTTTTTCTTTTGCTTTTTCTACCTTTTTTATTTTTTTCTGGTTCTTTTCTTTAGGTTTTTTTTCGACTTTTTTTTCAACTTGAGTTTTATTTTCAGGGGTCACTTCTGCTTTTTCAACTATTATTTTTTGACTTTTAGACTCCCTATTTACAGAAAAACTCATATTGACTTTCGCAACAGGACTCTCCTTCGCGGTTACTTCATAATTTTTCCAGTGAAAAATACCTCCCAATAGAAGCATCCCATGCAATATTACTGACATTATAAACCACATAATTTCACCCCTCTATATCCCTGCCGATTTTTAAAAAAGATTATATCATAATTTATTTGGTTTATCAAACAATTTATTTTTATTTTGTTTAGACCAACAATTTTATTGACAGTGTTAACAAAATAATATATAATCACCCTTGTTATAAATTTTGTTTATCAAAATATTAGTTTTAAACTTTAGGAGGATTTTATGAGAGATATTATTATTTCTGGCGGACCACTCATGGTGATTATAATTTTACTATCTATAGCTGGTTTAAGTGTTATTCTTGAAAGAGGCTATTATTTCTATAAAAATGAGAAACATAACGGAGAACTTCTCATCAGTCATTTGGAAAAATTTATAAAAAAAGGCGAGCAGGAAAGAGCTATTAAAGCCTGTGATTACTTTAAAAACACCTCATCTAAAGTTATGAAAACTATACTTTCAGAATATAACAGAGGAGAGATGAACTGCTGTAAATTTGATTATTTAGAAGAAAAAGCTAGAGAATGTGCTCTTAGAGAGCTACCAAAACTAGAAAAAAATATGTGGCTCCTTGCTATAGCTGCAAATGTTACTCCTCTTGCCGGACTTTTAGGAACCGTAACTGGTATGATAGGAGCCTTTAATTCCATGGCAAAACATGGAGCAGGAGATCCTACTCTTCTAGCAGCCGGAATATCTCAAGCACTTATTACTACAGCTTCAGGTCTAGCGGTAGCCATCCCATCTCTTATTTTTTACAATTTTTACCAAAAAAAAATTGAGAAAGCTATGATGGATATGGAAAAAAACGTAGTTGAATTTATTAATATTTTAAGAAAGATGTAGGTGAATTTTATGATGAGTAAAAGTTTTATGAGTTATAGAAGAAAAGAACTGTCTCCTGATCTTACTCCTCTTATTGATGTGGTTTTTCTTCTCCTTATATTTTTTATGGTAGCTACCAATTTTGACAAACTGGGTGGAATGAAGATTGACCTTCCACATTCTGAATCTGCACTTACAGAGGCTCTTTCAGAAACAGTTTCAGTAGTAATAGATAAAAATAATCAGATGAAATTAAAAATTGAAAAAAATGGTACAGTTGATCTTTTAGAGACTACAATGGAAAAATTATCTTCAGATCTAGAGGGAAAAATAGGTCACCTCTCAGATAAAAGGGTAGGCATTATTGCTGATAGAGACGTAAGCCACGGAGATATAGTTGATGTAATGACAGCTATAAAAGATTCAGGGGCTAATTCAATAGATATAGAAATGAAAAGGAAGTGATTGTTATGGAAAAAGAGATTAAAAGATTTAAGAGTCATCATAACTCAACAGCTATGATAGGAAAATATATACCACCTAAAAGAATCAGCGAAGAGGATTTTCTAAAAAAACTGGATGAAAAGCCTAAAGATGTTCCTAGGGCAATCTATGTTCATACTCCTTACTGTGATAAAATCTGTTCTTTTTGCAATATGAACAGAGAACAGCTGAATGGAAGTCTGGATTCCTATGCAGAGTATATAGCTCAGGAATTTGAAAAATATGGAAAATATAGATACTTTAAAGATAAAGCTGTAGATGTAATCTATTTTGGTGGAGGAACACCCTCAGTTTATAAGCCTCATCAGTTGGAATTGATTCTAAAATCCATCAGAGAAAATATAATTTTATCTTCTGACTATGAATTTACCTTTGAAACTACTCTTCATAACCTTACTCCTGAAAAATTGGAAATCATGGAGAAATATGGAGTTAACAGATTTTCAATAGGAATTCAGAGTTTCAACAACGAAGGAAGAAAATTCTATAACAGAACTTATGACAGAGATGAGGTTATCAGAAGAATACAGTGGATAAAAAACAACTTTAAAGGCGAGGTCTGCGTAGACATTATATATAACTATCCAGGTCAGACTTTGGAAGACGTGAGAGAGGATGCCAGAACAGTTAAGGAATTAGACCTTGGAAGTTCTAGTTTCTATTCACTTATGGTTCATGACGGTTCTGCTCTATCTCAGGATATAAAAGAAAATAAAGTTCAGCTGAAAGATGAAACAGCATGGGACAGAGAACTCCATGATGCCTTTGTTCATGAACTTACTAAAGATGGAGACTATTACCTTCTAGAGCTGACTAAAATAGCTAAAAAAGGAAGAGATAACTACCAGTATATCAAAACCCGTAATCAGGGTGGAGATACTTTCCCTATCGGTGTAGGAGCAGGAGGAAGTGTAGATAATATAACTCTTTTCAGAATGAATAAAGAGATGAGCGGATATATGGAAAAATCTCCTCCTCAAATGAGAATCGACAGAATCGGAGGAGCTTTCCAGTTCCCACAAATTCCTAAAAAAACTGCAGAGAATTTTCTTACTGTAGAAGAAAGAACTATTTTCATGGATAAAGTCCAGGAGTTAAAAGAGAGAAAGCTTCTTTCTGAAGATGAAAATAACTACAATCTCACAGAAGAGGGAATTTTCTGGGGAAATAATATTGCCAGAGAGGTAGTGACTGAAATATTGGATAAAACCTTAGGAAAAGAAAAAAATTAATTGAAATTTAAGGGAGAAAAATATTATGAAAAAAAAATTAATGTTATTAAGTTTAGTTATAGCATCATCTGTATATGCAAATGAAGATGAGTTCTACCAAGAAGCTTCTACAGGAGTTAAACTTCAAGAGAGCGTTGTTTCTACCACTGGTTTTGAAACTGCCCAGAGAAATCTTGCTAATACAGTTACAGTTATCACAGCTAAAGATATCGAAGAGAAAAACTACAACTCTGTAGTTGAAGCTCTGAAAGATGTTCCCAGCGTAAACATCATCGGAAATCCTAAAAATCCGGTGATAGATATGAGAGGTCAGGGAGATAGAGCCAATTCAAATGTACAGATATTGATAGACGGAATTTCTACTAATCTTCTAGATGTATCCCATGCTAATACCCCTATAAATACTGTTCCTGTGGAGAATATCGAAAAAATCGAAGTTATTCCAGGAGGAGGGGCGATTCTCTACGGAAGTGGTACAAGAGGAGGAATAATCAATATCATCACTAAGTCTGGTGCCTCTGCCAAGGGGGGGTATGTAAATACTCAGCTAGATAGCTTCGGTTCTAAAAAGATAGATCTTTCTTATGGAACAACTGTGGATAAGCTGGATATGAATATTAACTTCAATCGGAATGATTATAAAGGGTTCAGAGACGGAGATGAACTGGATTCTACATTCTTAGAAACCAGCTTAAGATACAGAATAGATGAGAACCAATCCCTTTTAGGAAAATTCTCAAGATATGAGGGAGAGGGAACTACTCCAAGAGCACTTAGCAAAGATAATCTAGACAATACTTCAAGCAATGGATTAACTAAGCCACTGGATGAGCTTCTAAAAAATGAAACAACAAAAAATGAATTCAATTTAAAATATGATAACAAAATCTCAGAAAATACAAAGCTTGAAATTTTAGGTTTTTATCAAGAAACTGATATCTTGGATATAAACAATTACGAAAACTACGGAATGGCCGTTACAAATAATATGGATTTTACAGATAAAAAATTCGGAATAAAGCCTAAGCTTAAATTCTCTTATGGAGAAAACAGTGATCTTATTCTAGGTTATGACTATATCAAAAATGATTTGGACAGATTCAGTCAGACAAAAATTTTCTCTCCAGAGGAGTATGAAAACAACCTTTCAAAAGTAACTAACAGTCTTTTCCTGCTAAACAGAAACAACCTAGGAAAGTTTGAATTTACTCAGGGAATCAGATACGAACATGCCAAATTTACAGCCGATAGAGGTTACAGAAAAATAGGATCTAGTTCAATTACCTCCACTGAAATTTCTTCAGAGAGAAGCATGGAGAATATGGCCTATGAGCTGGTTGGAAACTATCTTTACTCCCCTAGTGGTAATATTTATATCAAAGGAGAGAAAGGTTTCACATCTCCAACACCTTCTCAATTAGTAGACAAAGTAGATGGAAAGTATACCAGCAACGATTTAGATTCTGAAACTTATCTAACTCTCGAGCTAGGATTTAAAGATTATCTTCTTGGAAGTTTTGTAAATGGAGCTCTATTCTATACTGAAACTAAAGATGAGATCTATACTGAAAATCTAACTGGAATGAATTTCATCAACCACAATATAGGAAAAACTGAAAGATACGGACTTGAACTAAATGCTCAGCAGAGTTTAGGAAACTTTACTTTCAAAGAGGGTTACTCGCTTATTAAAACAAAAATTTTAAAGGACAGCGATAGATCCATAGAAGGAAACAATATTGCTAATGTTCCTAAAAATAAATTCTCTCTTGGATTCAACTACCAGGTTACACCTAAGCTGACTTTTGATTGGGAGAGTAGCTATGTTTCTGGAATCTATATAAATAATCAGAATGATGGTGGAAAGCTCAACAGTCACATAGTTACAGACATCGCAGTAAATTATGAAGCAACAGAATCACTTAGACTTTTTGCTGGAATCGATAATCTTTTCAATGAGAAATATTATGATTCTATCAGCTCTAAAGGGACAGATTACAGTCCGGCAGCAGAGAGAAGTTTCAAAGGTGGTTTCAAATATAGCTTCTAAAAATTAGAGGAGAAAAAATGAAAAAATATTTACCTATCTATTTAATAATTGCAATTATATTTACAGGCTTTCTGTCAGTAGGTTTGGGAAGTGTTAAAGTTCCCCTGGAAGAGATTTTAAATCTCTCCCAGGCCCCTGACTATATTAAAACTATTATCTACGATATCAGACTGCCAAGAATTTTTATGGCTGTTCTCATCGGTATGATGCTGGCTTCCAGTGGTGTAGTTGTCCAAGCGGTATTTCAGAATCCCCTTGCTGATCCTTATATTATAGGAATCGCTGCCAGTGCAACTTTGGGAGCTGTTATAGCCTATATTTTCAATCTTCCTGATATTATGTACGGTGTACTTGCATTTTTTTCATGCCTTATAAGTACCTTTATAATATTTAAACTTGCAAATAATAATGGAAAGGTAAATATTACAACTCTACTCATTGTTGGAATAGCTGTTTCCTCCTTTATCGGAGCTTTCACTTCTTTCTCAATGTATCTTATAGGAGAGGAATCTTTCAGAATAACCATGTGGCTTATGGGATATCTAGGATCAGGAACTTGGAATAAGGTTTTTATTTTAATTGTCCCTCTGGCTCTCTCTCTTTCATATTTTTATAAAAAGAGAACAGAGCTGGATGCTCTTCTCTCTGGGGATGAGGAAGCTCATTCGTTGGGAGTAGATGTCCAAAAATTAAAAATAAAAATTCTTGCAGTTTCGGCTTTTATAGTAGCTTTCTCTGTGGCTTTTTCCGGTATGATAGGTTTTGTGGGACTTATTATCCCCCACTCAATCCGAATGATTACAGGGCCTTCTAACTCTAAACTTCTTCCCAATGCTGCCCTGGCAGGAGGTTTTTTCCTTCTGGCATGTGATACTTTAGGAAGACTTATTCTGGCTCCTGTAGAGATTCCTATAGGTGTAGTTACTGCCTTTTTCGGAGCACCTTTCTTTCTATATCTAGCATTTAAAGGAAAAGGAGGAAAAATCTAATGGCTATCGATATAAAGAATCTCAGATTTTCATACAATGAGAAAAGAGAAATTTTAAAAAATATAAATCTTAATATAAAAAAAGGAAAGTTCACTGGCATTCTTGGTCCCAACGGATGTGGAAAATCCACTCTTCTTAAAACTGTTTTGGGCTATTTGGAACCCAGCCATGGAAAGGTTTTTATTCATGGTACAGACAGCTCACTCCTTGCCAGAAAAGATGTGGCTAAAAAAGTGGCTCTGGTTCCTCAGAAATCCAGTCTAAGCTCTCCTATCTCTGTAGAAGATTTTGTACTTATGGGAAGACTTCCCCATATAAAATCTTCATGGGATGGTTATAGACGTGAGGACAGATCCATTGTTGAGAATAATCTGAATTTTCTGGAGCTCCAAAATTTTAAGAATCGTGTGGCTCTGAGCCTTTCTGGTGGAGAGTTTCAAAGAGTTCTTTTGGCCAGAGCTCTCTCTCAAGAACCTGAAATTTTACTTCTAGATGAACCTACTTCAGCTCTAGATCTCAACCATGCTGTAGAACTTCTCCACAGGGTAAAAGATCTGATTCAAAAAGAAGAGATAACTGGAGTCGCTGTCCTTCACGATCTGAATCTCGCTGCTATGTTTTGTGATGAGCTTGTAATAATGAAAGATGGAAGGGTTGCTTACTCAGGCTCTCCGAAAGATGTTATTACAGAGGAAATACTTTTAGATGTCTATAATTTAAAATCCAAGGTAATCAGGGATGAGAACGGTACTCCCTATGTGATACCTTTAATATAGGAGGATATATGAAAAAATTTATGCTTTCTCTCTCTCTTCTGCTCAGCTTCTCTGCCTTCTCCTTGGAGGTTACAGGAGACAGAATCAGGGATGAAAGAGGAAATTCTATTGAAAAAAAGCAGTACAAAAAAATAATTGTTATAGACCCCGCTGTGGTAGAAAGTTTTTTCCTTATAGGAGGAGAGAGCTCAATAACAGCTATCGGTGATACGGCAAGAACTCCTATCTGGCCCGAAGAAAAAACTAAAGATATTCCAAAAGCTGGAGCTATGCTTAAGCCCAGTCTTGAGCATGTACTTTCTTTTCAGCCTGATCTGGTTATAATAAATGAAGTTTCCAGCAGTTTCGGCGAGAACTTAAAATCCCACAATATTGAATATCTTGTAAACGAATCTAAATCTTTTGAGGCTATTTTAAATAATCTTAAAATTTATGGAATCCTTACTGGAAAAGAGAATGAAGCTGGAAAAGTTGCCCAGGAATATCAGAGTAAGATTTTGGAGTTAAAAGAAAAAATATCTGAAAAACCATTGAATATCAAAGGAGCTTTTCTCTACTCTACATCTCCTATGATGGTTTTTTCAAGCAACTCTCTTCCAGGAGAGATCTTTGCAACTTTAGGAATTGAAAATATTGCTGACGGACTCCCTGGAGGAAGACCTATCCTCTCTCCTGAGTTTCTTATTTCACAGAATCCCGATCTTTTGGTGGGGTCTATGGGAATAAGTTCTCCCCAGGATATTTTAAATAGCAATCCCTTTGTTAAAGATACTAAAGCTGGAAAAAACAGAAATATTCATATTTTGGATTCCAGAAAAATATTAAGAGCAACTCCAAGAATTATAGATGCTCTTGAGGACCTTTACGGTGAACTTTCCAATGCTAAATAAGGTTATATATTATTATATGAAAGAAAAAAAACTGCTGAGCTATTTTTTAGTCAGCAGTTTTATCGTGACAGCTCTTGACCTCTATGGTCCTGTTCTTGTCCAGGAACTTATCGATATCTCTATTCCAGAAAAAAATATAAATTCTTTTATAAAATATTCTATCTTTCTCCTATTTATCTATATGGTGAGATACGGGCTTTCTCTCTATTCTAGCTCCAGGGGACAGCTTATGGGAAATCGGATTAAGTTTCACATGAGAGAGGATCTCTTCAGAAAAATACTCTTTCGTCCTATCGGATTTTTCAAAGAGAAACAGAGCGGTGATCTCATCACCCGTGTAACCAGTGATTTAGAAAGCGTTTCTTCCCTTCTTCACAGGGGACTTGAAGATCTTCTATTTTCCATTCTGGCTATTGCAGGATCCTTGCTATTGATGCTGAACTTCAACTGGAAGCTGGCTATTTTTACCATGCTTCCTCTTCCCTTTGCAATCTGGTTTACTCTCTATCAGAATAAAAAATTGAAAAAGGGATATCTAGAAATCAGAAAAAACCTCTCCCAGGTAACTTCCTCGGTCCATGATATACTTAGAACTATATTTTTTCTGAAGGATAATCTTCTTGAAAAAGATTCTCTTTTAAAATTTTCTCATAAGAATAGAGAACTTCTCCAAGTTGAATCTGAAAATATTTTTACCGTATCTAACCTCATGTCCGGGATAAATTTTTACAATCAGATTACTCAGCTCATAGTGATATTTTTTGGAGGATATTTCCATATCAAAGGAGAGCTCTCCCTGGGAGTTATAGTGAGTTTTATTCTCCTTACAAACAGATTCAGGATATATCTTATGAGACTTATGGGCCTCATAGATACCTATCAGAGAGGAACTACTGGAATAGGACGTTTTATGGAGATAATAAATCTTCCTGAAGTTTTACCTCAAACTGTTCCTTTAACAGATAGAATAGATTCTATCCATCTGAACAATCTTACCTTCTCATATGAAGATAATACAATTTTAAAAAATCTCAATATTCAAATCAAAAAAGGTGAAAAAATCGCCTTTGTAGGAGAGAGCGGAATAGGAAAAAGTACCATCTTATCAATTCTAAAAGGTGAACTGCTTCCAAAAAATGGAGAAATTCTTCTTAACGATACCTCTCTTTCTCTCCTCAATAGAGAAGAATATCTGAAAAATTTTGGAATTGTAAATCAGTACGAGCATATTCTTAATGAGTCTATCTCTGAAAATCTTCAAATCGTCAACAGGGATTCCAGGGAGGAGGATCTTCTTTTTGCTTTAGAAAAAGTCTGTCTTAGAGACCTCTACGATGAACATCTGTCTAAGGGAGAGGTGAAACTTGGAGAAGGAGGAAATGTTCTCAGTACAGGGCAGAAACAGAGAATTGCCCTTGCACGTCTTTTTCTAAAAAAACCTGAAGTTATAATTCTGGATGAAGCAACTTCAGCACTAGATAATCTTCTGGAAGGAAAAATTATGGAGAATATTCTTTTGGAATTTAAGGAATCCATAATCGTTGCTGTAGCTCATAGACTGCATTCTCTAAGAAATTTTGATAAAATTTTTGTGCTAGAGAAAAATGGAATTTGTGAAAGTGGAAGTTATGATGAACTTATGAATTTAAAAGGAACCTTCTTCTCCATGGTTCAAGGGTCCAAATAAAAATTTCTAATAAAATTAAAATTTTTCAAACTTTTTAAGGGCTTCTATCGTCTAAATATTATAATTGAAAAAATCAATTTCTCCCCTGAAATAATTTTTTCAGAATATATTTTCTCCCCAAGATAAATATATTGGAAAGCCTGGACTTTGGTCCAGGCTTTTTAAATATATCTTTTGACATACTCCTGACACAAAACTATTATATAATTTTCCTTGTTCGACTACTATTTTAGAACTTTTTTAGTAAACAAAGATTGTAATTAAAACATTTTTTTGTATTATTCTTAAGTTTATGATACAATATATAAAATTGAAATTACTAGTACAAGGAGAGAAAATTGATGAATTTGAACAGAATAAAAACAATAGCTTTGTTGATTTTTTCAACTGCTGTTTTGAATATAGGTTATCACAACTTAAAAAATAATGAAATTGAAAGAATGTCCTCTGAAATGCAGTATTCAGAACAGGATGAATATTACGTCCACCAAGACTCGGTTCAGAAGGAGATAACTCAAGAAGAAGAATCTCAAAAAATTGCTCTTAGCGACGAACTTTTAGATCTGACTTCAGAGGAATCCTTGGAGTTAGCTACTGAAAAAAAACCTGAAAATATTGAATATACCATACAGGCTGGAGATACAATCTCTGAAATCGCCAAAAGATACAATACAAAAACCGAATATCTCTTTGCAAACAATTTAGATATCGATCTTCAAACTCTAAAGATAGGAAAACAGATTTTAATTCCCACTGAAAGCGGGATATTTTATAAAGTAGATAAAGGTGACTCTTTTTCTGCCTTAGAGGAAAAATTTAATATTTCTCAAGATGTTATAAAATCTGATAACGATATCAATCAGTTAAACTATGGAAATACTGTCTTTCTTAGAGAGCCTAAGATAGCTGAAGATTTCAAAAAAAAGATTGCTACCTTTTCAAAAAAAAGCTCTTCACTGAGCTCCTCTTTTAAAAGTCCTCTGCCTTCACTTGTTGTTACAAGTTCTTATGGAAGCAGAAAGCATCCTGTAGTCAAAAAAGTCATCGCTCATGGAGGGTTAGATCTCAAAGCTCCTACAGGAACTAAAGTTATGGCTGCTCAGGGAGGAGTTGTTAAGTTTGCAGGGTATTCAGGAAATTATGGTTATCTGGTGGTTATAACTCACCCCAACGGCTACGAGTCCAGATATGCTCATTTGAGCAAAATAAATGTAAAAAAAGGACAGCGGGTTGCTAGCAGAGAACTTATCGCTCTCAGCGGAGCCACTGGAAGAGTTACAGGTCCCCATCTCCACTTTGAAATAAGAAAAAATGGAAAGGCCCTTAATCCTTTGACTTATGTAAAATCTTAAAATATAAAAGCTAGAAAATTTAAATTTTCTAGCTTTTTTTTATCTCTATTTTCTTCTTGCCACGGCAATTATACAGCTTCTCTGTTCCAATAAAATTCTGTTCTCTTCTAGAGTCTTTTCATTTTTTAGAAAAGACTCTCCCTGGACAGATGTATCCATAATGAGTTTCCATTCCTTTTCATGGATTTTTGGGAGTTCAAACTTTAAAGGTTTATAATATGAATTAAAAGCCACATATATCTCTTCCTCTCCCTCATATTCAAACATGAATCCTATGCTATGAGAATCATGATTTATATCCGGCTGAAAAGATCTTATTCCATGAAGGGATATCTCTCCATCTCTACTTCTATACTCACTCTGCCTCAATGCCCTATTTTCTTTTCTAAATTTTATAAATTCTCTATAAAATTTACCTATATCTTCAAATTTTTTTCCTCTCTCCCAATCTAACCAGTTGAGATCATTATCCTGACAATAGGTGTTGTTATTTCCTTTTTGAGTTTTTCCCAATTCATCACCCATGAGAATCATAGGAACACCACGAGATATCATCAGAAGTGTTATCAAATTTTTCATCTGTTTTTTTCTCAGACTATTTATTATCTCATTGGTACATTCCCCTTCAAAACCATTATTCCATGAACTGTTATGGCTTTCTCCATCTCTGTTTTCTTCTCCATTTGCCAGGTTATGCTTATAATTATATGACACCAGATCCCACATTGTAAATCCATCATGGGCAGTAATAAAATTCAGCGAATTTTTTGGTTTTTTCCCACTATATCTAAATAGATCTGGACTTCCCAACACTCTTTGAATCAGTTCGTTTACCTGCCCTTCGTCCCCTCTCACAAAGCTCCTGATACAATCTCTGAATTTCCCATTCCATACACACCAATTTTCAGGGAAATCTCCCATAAAATATCCGCCAGAAGCATCCCAGGGCTCAGTAAAAAATTTAGCTCTAGCTAGTACTGAATCCCTTGCTATATCATTTAAAAGAGAATTTTCTGATCCCAACCACTGCCCCTTTTCTCCTCTCCCCAGTATGGCACCCAAATCAAATCTAAATCCATCCACTCCCACCTCTCCATACCAGTAGTGCAAAGAATCTATTATCATATTTTTGACAACAGGATGATTACAATTCAGTGTATTTCCAGTTCCTGAATAGTTTGAATAATATTTTTTATTGTTTTCCAGCAGATAAAAAACAGTGTTATCCATCCCCTTAAAATTCAATATAGGCCCTTTGTCATTCCCTTCTGCCGTGTGATTATACACTACATCCAATATGACTTCTATTCCATTTTCATGAAGAGCGTCCACAAGTTCTTTAAATTCTAAAAGGTTACTTTCATAAAAGCTATCTCCCTGCATCTGCCCGGAAAAATATCTAGAAGTGAGAGCAAAAAAACCTATGGGATTATATCCCCAAATATTTTTTAATTTTTCCCCTGTAATAGGATTAGTTCCCACAGCAAAATCATCATATTCAAAAACAGGCATAAATTCCACTGCAGTTATCCCCAACTCTTTTAGGTATCCTATTTTCTCATGTACCCCTCGGAAGGTTCCTGGAAAATCAGATTTTCCATTGGAATTTTTAGTGAAAAGTGAGACATGCATCTCATATACTATGGTATCCTCTAGTTCTGTCCCTGGTCGCTTAATTTCTCTCTGTAAGAAACTATCGTCCACCACAACTGCTTTTTGAATATTAGAATTTCCATAAGAGGTTATCCCTTTGGCATAGGGATCTATTATATGTAATTGTGAAATAAATTTATGGCCCTTTAGCTCATCCTCCTCTCCTCCTATATTCCACGTATAAAAAATTCCGCTTCCCATTTTTTTTAATAAAACATGCCATATGTCCCCTGTCCTATTTTTTTGAGGATCTAGTCTATAGGAAAAAGAAGGATTTTCATCCATCTCCTCTTCAAATATATTTAAAACAACAGTATCTCCATTTTTAGAAAATATTCCAAAGTTTACCCCTTCACAGGTTACATGGGCTCCCAATCTGCATCTGCCTCTCTCAGTACTATACATCTTCACTCCTTTGAACTTCTTTATCATCTTAATATAGTATTATATTACATTTTCCAAGGAAATCTTTTTAATTTTTTGTTCCTATTTCTGATTTGCCTTTCGAATGGAAAATTCTAATAAATACACTCTATTAAAGTGCTTGAAAAAATATAGAAAAAGTAGTAAAATATAATGATTGAATAAAAAATTTTGATAGGAGATAAAATATGTTTATAGATGAGGTTATAGTAACTATAAAAGCTGGAGATGGAGGAGATGGAGCTTCCACTTTCAGAAGAGAAAAATGTGTGCAGTTTGGAGGTCCTGACGGAGGAGATGGAGGTAACGGTGGTAGTTTGATTTTCGTTGCTGACCCTAACGTAAATACTCTTATAGACTTTAAATTCAAAAAAATATTTAAAGCTGAAAATGGAGTGAATGGTGCTAAAAAACAGATGCACGGAAGAAGAGGAGAAAACTTAGTTATTAAAGTCCCAGTTGGAACTCAAGTTAGAGATATTCACACTGGAAAACTTCTTTTGGATCTTAATAAGATTGGAGAGGAGAGAGTCCTTCTTAAAGGTGGAAGAGGGGGAGCTGGAAACGTTCACTTCAAAAACTCTGTAAGAAAAGCTCCAAAAATAGCTGGAAAAGGTAAAGAAGGAGCTGAGATAAAAGTTAAGCTTGAGCTAAAACTTATTGCAGATGTAGCACTAGTTGGATATCCTTCAGTTGGTAAATCAAGCTTTATCAATAAAGTTTCAGCTGCCAACTCAAAGGTTGGAAGTTATCATTTCACTACTCTTGAGCCAAAACTTGGAGTTGTTAGATTAGAAGAAGGAAAATCTTTTGTTATTGCTGACATCCCAGGTCTTATTGAAGGAGCACATGAGGGAATAGGACTAGGAGATAAATTCTTAAGACACATCGAGCGTTGTAAAATGATTTTCCACATTGTGGATGTCGCTGGAATAGAGGGAAGAGATCCAATTGAAGATTATGAAAAGATCAATACAGAGCTTAAAAAGTTCTCTGAAAAATTGGCTAAGAAGCAGCAAATCGTTTTAGCTAATAAGATGGACCTTCTGTGGGATCCTTCAAAATATGAGGAATTTAAAAAGCATGTTGAAGCTCAAGGAAATCTTGTTTTCCCTATATCTGTAATTCTAAACGAAGGAATCAGAGAGATACTTTTCAAAGCCTATGACAAAATACAAACTATCGAGAGAGAAGTTCTAGAGGATGAAGCTGATATTAAACAGGTTCTAAGAGAGATCAAAGGTGAAGACAAAGACTATGTTATCACTGAGATTGAAGAGGGTGTTTTCGAAGTTAAAGGTAGAATTGTTGATAATGTTCTTAACAAATATGTTATTACAATGGAGGAAGATTCTATTATCGAATTCCTGCATATGATGAGAAATCTAGGACTGGAAGAAGCTATGAGAGATGCGGGAATCCAGGATGGAGACACTGTTAAAATTGCAGATGTAGAATTTGATTTTGTGGATTAATTAATTATGGAAAAAAAATATAATGGTGTGGTCATTGCCGGACCTACAGGAGTGGGAAAAACCTCTCTCTCCATAAAATTGGCTAAAATTTTAAAAGGTGAAATTATCTCTGCCGATTCAGCTCAGGTTTTTAAAGGGCTGGATATCGGCAGTGCTAAAATTTCTCAAGATGAGATGGCGGGGATTCCCCACCATCTTATTGATATTCTCGAACCCAACAAAAAATATAGTGTAGGCGAATTTCAGAAAGATGCCGATAATATTCTAAATATTTTAGAAAAAAAAGGCGTTACTCCTCTTGTTGTTGGAGGAACTGGACTATACCTATCCTCTATCACCGAAGGGCTCTCATCTCTTCCAGCGGCTGATCAAAAACTTAGAGATTCTTTTCAGAAATTTTCCACTTCAGAAATTTTCCAAAAATTACAGGAACTCGATCCTGAGGCTGCTGAAAATATTCACCCAAATAATCGTGTTAAATTGGAAAGGGCTTTGGAAGTCTGTATCCTTTCCCACGATAAATTCTCAATTCTTTCTACCAAAAACATCAAAAACAATCACACTAATTTTCTTAAAATCGCTCTAGACAGAGATAGAACAATTCTATATGAGAGAATCAACCAAAGAGTTGATATGATGATGAAGCAGGGGCTTCTTCAAGAGGTTGAGTTTTTATATAAAAAATATGGAGCCTCATTAAAAAACCTCAATATAATAGGCTATGCTGAAATAATAGATTATATTGACAATAAACTCTCTCTGGAAGAGGCTGTTGAAAATATTAAACAGAACTCAAGACGATATGCAAAAAGACAATTTACATGGTTCAGAAATCGAGAAGATTACATCTGGTACAATTTAGATTTCCTTACTGAAGAGGAAATTATAAAAGATATTTTAAAAAAATTATCTGAAAACTGCTAACTTTCTTGAAAATATCTCTATCACATCTTGATTAAGTGAAATGATTATGGTATTATCTTATTAGCTAATTTTTTAGGAGAACTTGAATGATAAGAAGAACTTTAATTCTATTTTTAATCATTTTGTTGACTGGTTGCTCGAATTTAAACAAATATGTTGTAAATAATATTGAAAAAGAACAGTTAACTTTAAAACTTAGAGATATAAAAGATGATTTATCTGAGAATAGCAGCGATTCTCTCGTAAAGATGATTGAACCATCTCTTAAAAATGATTATATCTTAAGGCAGATAAAAACCTTAGATTTTCGAAGAATTAAAATCTTTTTTTCCAAACCGGAGTTTCAAGGAACTTTGGCAAAGAACATAATCGGCTTTAATTCTTTAGATTCAACAATCTATATAGAGTTAGAGTACAGGTTCAGAGATGGAATATGGCAGATAACAGATATGAAAGAAATAAGGAGATGATAGTTTTGAAGAAAAAAAATGAAATCAAAATCAATATCCCCTCTTCTCTTGAAAATCTTTCCCTTATTAGAGCTCTTGTAAAAACTTATTTGGATATTCATCATATAGAAAGTAAGGATGTATTTCAATTGCTATCGGCTGTAGATGAACTGGCTACCAATGTTGTAGAGCATGGGTACCAATACCAAAACGGAGATATCATAATTGAAATTCAAAAAGACAATGATGTCATCCATCTGGTAGTTGAAGATAATGGATTAGGATTTGATGAGAAGAAAAAAAGTAAAGAAGAGGGCGGCATGGGGCTTTTTCTTGCAAAAGCTATTGCAGACGACTTCAGAATCGAAAAAAAAATCAACGGAACAATCTTTAAAATCGAAAAAAAAGTTAGGGAGGCAAAATAAGATGACAGTGGATTTTGAAATTATCGAAAAAAATATTGGAGATATTAAGGTTATTAAGGTTGTTGGAGAACTAGATGCCCTTGTAGCACCTAAACTTAAAGACAGAATCGCCAAATTGGTTGAAGGAGATATAACTAAGTTTGTAATTGACTTTGAAGAACTTGTTCACATCAACAGTTTAGCTATGGGAATTCTTAGAGGAAAACTTAGAGTTGTTAAGGAAGCTGGGGGAGATATTAAACTTGTTAAGTTAAATGATCATATCAAAACTATATTTGAAATGATTGGACTGGATGAGATTTTTGAAATCTACGATACGGAAGAAGCTGCTTTAGAGGCTTTTAACAGATAATTATTTTCACAAAAAAATTTTGAAAGGAATAGGATAATGAATTCAATTTTAGGTATTGGATTAATTATCATAGCAATTGCCATTTTTGGCTCTGTGCTGTATAAAAAATCCGTTATTGATAAAAAAATAGATGAACTGAACAATCTTGAAGATGAGATTATGAAAGCTAACCTCAAATCTAAAGATATTCTAGAAAAAACTGAAAAAGAAATTCAGAATAAAAAAACAGATGCTGAGAGAGAAATTTCAGCTTTCAAAAAAGAGGCCGAACTTAAGGCTAAAGAACAGATTCTAGCTATGAAAGAGGACTCTGAAAAAGAGATAAGACTTTCTAAAGCTGAACTTATCCAAAAAGAACAGAGACTGGCTAAAAAAGAGGAAACTTTGGATAGTAAAATAGAAAAGCTCGAAGATAAATCTATTGAACTAGAAAAAATTTCTGAATCTTTAGATTCAAAAAAAGAAGAAATTGAGCAGGTTAAAATTGCTCAAGAAAATGAACTTCAAAGAATTTCTGGTATCTCTAAAAATGAAGCGAAAGATATGCTGCTAGATAAATTGAAAAATGAACTTGTACATGATTCAGCTCTTACAATAAAAGAGTTCGAACATAGACTTGAAGATGAAAAAGACAGAATCTCTAAGAGAATTCTTTCTACAGCTATTGGGAAGGCGTCTTCAGAATATGTGGTTGATGCCACTGTTTCCGTTGTAAATCTGCCAAACGATGAGATGAAAGGAAGAATAATCGGTAGAGAAGGAAGAAACATCCGTTCTATCGAGGCTCTTACTGGAGTAGATATCATTATCGATGATACTCCTGAAGCTGTTGTAATTTCTAGTTTTGATGGAGTAAGAAGAGAGATTGCTAAACTTGCAATAGAAAAACTTATCTCCGATGGAAGGATCCATCCAGGTAAGATAGAAGAAGTAGTTCATAAAGCTGAAAAAGAGGTAGAAAAAGATATTATAGTATCTGGAGAGGCTGCAATTATGGAACTAGGTATCCCTCATATGCATCCTGAAATCGTTAAAACTCTAGGTAGATTAAAATTCAGAACAAGTTATGGACAAAATGTCCTTGTACACTCGATTGAAGTTGCTAAACTTGCTGGAAACCTTGCTGCGGAGCTTGGAGCAGATGCTAAACTTGCCAAGAGAGCAGGACTTCTCCACGATGTAGGAAAAGTTCTTGAAAGCGATTCAGAATCTTCTCATGCCCTTATAGGTGGAGAATTCCTGAAAAAATTCAATGAAAAACCTGCTGTTCTCAACGCTGTTATGGCTCACCATAATGAAGTTGAGTTCGAATCTATCGAAGCTATCCTTGTTCAGGCTGCTGACGCTATTTCTGCATCCCGTCCTGGAGCTAGAAGAGAAACTCTTTCTACATATATTAAGAGACTGGAAGCCCTTGAGGAGATTGCAAAATCTTATCAGGGTGTAGAATCCTCTTATGCTATCCAGGCAGGTAGAGAGATCAGAATTGTTATTAATCCTGATCAGGTTTCAGATGATGAAGCGACTATCATGGCCAGAGATATGGCTAAGAAAATAGAAGATACTATGCAGTATCCAGGACAGATCAAAGTTACTATTCTAAGAGAAACTAGAGCTGTAGAATATGCTAAATAATTTTTAAAATAAAAAGAGACCGGGGAATTTCCCCAGTCTCTTTTTATTTTAATATTTTTTCATAAGTTCTTTTATAGTTTCTACAACATTTTCTACTGGAACTTCAAGAGTCTCATTGGTTCTTCTTATCTTAACTTCAACAATCCCTTCAACCGCTCTTTTTCCACATACAATTTTAAATGGGAATCCTAAAAGATCTGCATCTTTAAATTTAAATCCTGGTTTCTCATTTCTATCATCTATTATTACATCTATTCTCTCTTCAGTAAGAGCAGAGTAAATTTTTTCAGCTGTAGCAACTTGAGTCTCATCTTTGATATTAGCAGGAATTACATCTACTACAAATGGAGCTATTACAGATGGCCAGATAATCCCGTTCTCATCGTAGTTCTGTTCAATAGCAGCAGCCATAGTTCTAGAAACTCCTATCCCGTAGCATCCCATAATAAGTGTTCTGCTCTTTCCATCTCTGTCCAGTACTGTAGCTTTTAGTGCTTCTGAGTATTTTGTTCCTAGCTTGAATATATGTCCGCACTCGATTCCTCTAGCAACTTTCAAGTGACCGTTACATTTAGGGCACTCTTCTCCAACCTTTACTGTTCTGATATCAGCAACTATATGGGCAGTATAATCCCTTCCATAATTCATATCTACATAGTGAGTATCCGCTTTGTTTCCTCCGGCTGTATGATTTGAAATTTCAAGAACTGTAGGATCTGCAATTATTTTTATATCTTTAAGTTCTGCTCCAAAAGGTCCTATATATCCCTTTACAAGTCCTGCTCCCTCTATCTCTTCATCAGTAAGAAGAGCCACATCAACTGCATCAATTTTATTTTTAAGTTTTACTTCGTTTACTTCAAAATCTCCTCTGATAAGAACCATGTATATCTCATCTGTTCCCATATCTTTGTACATCATAGCCTTTACTGTCTTTTCCACAGGAACTTTTAGGAAATCAACTACATCCTCTATCTTAGAAACATTTGGAGTTGATTCAAGTTTTAACTCTTTAAGCTCTTCTTTTCCTAAATGTACTGCTTTACTGTCTGCTGTTTCAATATTAGCAGCATAGTCACATGAATCACAGTAAATTATAGCATCTTCACCAGATTCTGCAAGTACGTGGAACTCCTGAGAACCTGTTCCTCCTATAGCTCCTGAATCAGCTTCAACCGGTCTGAAAGTCAGTCCGCATCTTTCAAATACTCTGCTGTAAGCTGCCTTCATATTTTCAAACTCTGCATCTAGACACTCTGCTGTCTCGTGGAAAGAATATGCATCTTTCATCAGGAACTCTCTTCCTCTCATAAGTCCAAATCTAGGTCTTCTCTCATCTCTAAATTTATTTTGGATTTGGAAAAGATTCAACGGTAAAGATTTATATGATGATATATCATTTCTAACTATATCAGTTATAACCTCTTCGTGAGTAGGTCCAAGTATAAAATCTCTATTGTGTCTGTCTTTTAATCTGAACATCTCAGGTCCCATTGTGTCCCATCTTCCAGATTCCATCCAAAGCTCTGCAGGTTGGATTACTGGCATAAGTATCTCTTGAGCCCCTGCTCTTTCCATCTCTTCTCTTACTATGTTTTCCACTTTCTTTAGAGCTTTTAGTCCCAACGGAAGATATGTGTAAACCCCACTTGCCAGCTTCTTTATCATGCTAGATCTCATCATAAGCTGGTGGCTGATTACCTCTGCCTCCTTTGGAGTTTCTTTTAATGTTTTGATGTAATACTTACTAAATCTCATTTCATCACCTTTTAATATTTAATTTTTAATTCCCCTTAATTTTAACATATTTTATAGGAGATTTATAGTTTAATTTCATTAAAACTGCTGTGCCTCATTAAATTTATTTTCGATATCAATTCTTAGTGCTGCTTCTTTTATCTTACCTCGATTTCGCTCTAAATATTCCATACACTCATCTCTCATAAGTTTTATTGTTTTCACATCATGAACTATATCTATAAATTTCAGATCACTTACCCCACTCTGACGAGTTCCAAATATTTCACCAGGTTTTCTCAGCTTCAAATCTTCTTCAGCTATCCGGAATCCATCACAAGTAGATTCCATTACCTCCATACGAAGTCTAGAAATTTCATTTTCAGACTTCGATATAAGAAAACAGTAGGATTGATGTTCCCCTCTTCCCACACGTCCACGAAGCTGATGAAGAGATGACAGTCCAAATCTTTCTGCATCGCTTATTACAATTATGGAAGCATTGGGCACGTTTACTCCCACTTCTATAACCGTTGTAGAAACTATTATATCCAGTTCATGGTTTTTAAAAAGGTGCATCACCTCATCCTTCTCTTTTGCACTCATCTTTCCATGGAGGATTCCCACACGGAACTGAGGCAGTTTTGCCCTTACCTCTTGCTCCAGCTCCATGACAGATTTAGAACTCATTTTCTCGCTCTCCTCTATGAGAGGAGCTATAAAATATGCCTGTCTGCCCTCAGATATTTTTTTATTTATAAACGTATACATTTTATTCCGATCAATTTCATCTGAAATATGTTTGGTACGTATCTCTTTTCTTCCAGGGGGAAGTTCATCTATTATGGACACATCTAGATCCCCATAGATTGATAGTGCGAGGGATCTTGGAATAGGTGTTGCACTCATTACTATGAGATTGGCCAGAACCCCCTTATCTCTTATGGATTTTCTCTGTTCTACTCCAAAACGATGCTGCTCATCTATAACAATCAATCCCAATTTTTTAAACTCTACACTTTCTTGAATAAGAGCATGGGTACCTACAACGATATCCACTTCTTTATTCTTTATTCTCTCCAGTAGCTCTCGCTTTTTTTTGACTGTAAGACTTCCAGTAAGAAGTTCTATCTTTATTCCTAATTTTTCAAATTCTTCATAATTTCCAAGATAGTGCTGAGTCGCCAGTATCTCCGTAGGGGCCATAATTGCCCCCTGATATCCGTTCTCCACCATATAGAGGAGAAGTATCATCGAAACTATCGTCTTTCCACTTCCAACGTCTCCCTGAATAAGTCGATTTGCTATTTTCCCCTTGGAAAGCTCTTTATATACATCAGTTATTACTCTTTTCTGAGCTTTAGTGAGTTGGAATTTCATATTCCCTAAAAATTTTTGAACCAGTTCTTTCCTATCTTCCAATTGATATTTATCGTGGTTTTCGCTATCTGAACTGTAACGGGCTCCCAATATCCCCATCTCCAATATAAGGAGTTCCTCTATTGCAAATCTCCGTTTTGCCTCTTCCAATTCATTCTGTTTTTTAGGGAAATGTATAATTTGAAGAGCTTCTTTTCTTCTCTTTATACGGTATTTTTCCATTATGTCTTGAGGGATATTTTCCAAATAATATCCTAAATAACTGTTTAAAAATTTCCCGATTATCCCTCTTAACCAATTCTGACTTATATCTTTGGTTGTGCTATATATAGGAAGAATTTCTCCCTCTTCCATTTTTTTCTGAGCTGAAATGTTTTTAAATTCTGGATTTACCATCTGAAATCCATATCCTCTTTTGGCTACTCCTATAAAATAGTATTCCTCTCCTATTTTTAAGGCCTTAGAAACATAGGGGGCACTGAACCAAGTGAGCTCTATAACTCCTGTTCCATCACTGATACGAGCCTTTACTATTTTTTTATTGCTGAAAGTGGAAGAGATTCCACAGGTCAGCACCTGTCCCTTTATGACGGCGTACTCATTCTCCCCCAGTTCAGATATTTTTTTTAGATTTGTTCTATTGTCATAGCTTCTAGGAAAATAGTTCAAGAGTTGAAACACATTTTCTACACCCAGTTTTTTTAATTTTTTCAACTCTTTCAAATCTTTCTCTTTTAAAAAATCCAGCTTCAACTGGGAGAAAGGTTCGTATAGTTTTAAATACTTTTCATCCATAATTCTCTCCCCTAATTGATTTTACAAAAAAAGAATCTTAGATTTAACTCTGAGATTCTTTCTTCTACTTCATATAATAATTACAGCTTTTCTAAAATTTCGTCTGGAATATCAAAATCAGCATAAACGTTTTGAACATCATCAAGTTCATCGAGAGTATCAAAAAGTATCATAACTTTTTTAGCTGTTTCTAAGTCCGTTATTTGCACTTTGTTATCAGGTATCATTGTTATCTCTGCTTCCTCATATTTAAATCCTGCTTTTGTCAGATTCTCTAAGACAGTCTGAAACTCTGTATAGTCTGTTATAACTTCAAAAACATCATCTTCAGTTCTAACATCCTCTGCTCCAGCTTCAAGGGCAGCCATCATAAACTCATCTGGATCTAAACCGGCCACAGGAACTGTTATAAGTCCCTGTTTTTTGAATTTCCAAGACACAGCTCCATCAGTTCCTAGATTTCCACCTTTTTTTGTAAATCCTGCTCTAACATCTCCGGCAGATCTGTTTTTATTATCTGTCACGCAGTCAACTATAAAGGCCGTTCCAGCAGGACCGTATCCCTCATATCTGATTTCCATCATCTCATCTGCAGCCAGTTCTCCTGTTCCTTTTTTTATAGCTCTTTCAAGAACGTCCTTAGTCATATTAGCAGCTTTAGCTTTATCTATAGCCAGTCTAAGTCTTGGGTTGAAATTTGGATCTCCACCTGCTTCCTTAGCCGCTATTGTTATCTCTTTTCCTAATTTTGTGAACAGAGATGCTCTTTTTTTGTCTTGAGCACCTTTTCTGTGCTTTATATTATTCCATTTACTGTGTCCAGCCATTTTTAATACCTCTCTAATTATAGATTAAACTTGATTTTGCTCTCTTCAACTATTTCACTGATGAAATGTCCTAAACTGAATGAATGTTGCTCTTGAGAACCTCTTCTTCTTACATTGACACCTCTGTTTTCAACTTCATTTTTTCCGATTATAAGTTGAACCGGTATCTTATATTTTCCATTTGCCTCTCTGATTTTGTATCCGATAGACTCAGCTCTGTCATCTAGCTCAGCTCTGATTCCAGCATCTTTAAGTGCTGCTACCACTTCTTTTGCATATGGTATCACTTCATCACTTATAGTAAGAACTTTTACCTGTGTAGGTGCAAGCCATAGAGGGAATGCTCCTGCATAGTGCTCCATAAGGATTCCCATAAATCTTTCAATAGACCCATAAACAACTCTATGAATCATTACTGGTCTGTGCTTTTCTCCATCTTCTCCAATATATGAAAGATCAAATCTTTCTGGTAGATTTAGATCCAGCTGAACAGTTCCACACTGCCAAACTCTTCCTATAGCATCTTTTATTTTAAAGTCAAGCTTAGGTCCATAGAAAGCCCCATCTCCAGGATTAATTTTGAATTCTCTTCCAAGAGAGTTTAGTGCTCCAGCTAGAGCAGCTTCTGATTTATCCCATATTTCTTGAGAACCTATAGCCTTTTCAGGTTTTGTTGAAAGCTCTATCGAGTATTCGAATCCAAATAGCCCTTTATAGAATCTATCTATAAGTTCTACTACTCCCTTAATCTCATCCTGAATCTGATCTTCTCTCATGAATATATGTGCATCATCCTGAGTGAATGTTCTAACTCTCATAAGCCCGTGAAGAGCTCCTGAGAACTCATGTCTGTGAACTGTTCCCAGTTCTCCAGTTCTGATTGGAAGTTCCTTGTATGAGTGGATATGATGCTTATATGCCAGCATTCCTCCTGGACAGTTCATAGGCTTTATTGCAAATTCCATATCGTCAATTACAGAAGTATACATATTTTCTCTGTAGTTGAACCAGTGCCCTGATACTTCCCATAACTCTTTGTTCAGCATTATAGGAGTGGCAATCAGGTCATAACCTGCCTTGTCATGCTCATTTCTCCAAAGGTCTGTAAGAACATTTCTCATGATCATTCCCTTTGGCAAGAAAATCGGGAATCCTGGACCGTACTCACTCATAAAGAAAAGATCTAATTCTTTTCCTATCTTTCTGTGGTCTCTACGTTCAGCTTCCTCAAGGAAAGTCAGATGTGCTTTCAGTCTTGTATCATCAGAAAAAGCAAATCCATATATTCTAGTAAGCATCTTATTTTTAGAGTCACCTCTCCAATATGCTCCTGCTATATTTTTAAGCTTAAATGTTTTCAAATAACCTGTTGATGGTACGTGAGGTCCACGGCAAAGATCCATAAACTCTCCCTGTTTATAGAATGATAGCATCTCTCCCTGGGCTATCTGTTCAATAATTTCAACTTTGTATATCTCTCCTAACTTTTTGAAGTGCTCTATAGCCTCTTCTCTAGTCATCATAACTCTTTGGATCTTTATATTTTCTTTTACTATTTTTTTCATTTCTGCTTCAATAAGCTGAAGATCTTCCTCTTTGAAAGGTTCTACAGGATCAAAATCATAGTAAAATCCGTTTTCAATTGCAGGACCGATTGCAACTTTAGTCTTTGGAAAAAGTCTTATCACTGCATCAGCCATAAGGTGGGCTGTTGAGTGTCTAAGAATTTCTTCACCCTCTTCAGAATCAGAGGTTATAAATTCTACCTTTGCATCTCTGTCTAAAATGTAGGTCATATCATATAACTCTCCATCTATTTTAGCAGCTATTGATTTTTTTGCTAGCGAGTTGCTTATTTTTTTTGCAACTTCAAACATATTTACTCCACTTTCAAACTCTAATACATCTTGGCTTGGAAGTATAACTCTCATAATTTCCCCCTTTTACTTCTTATTTTTTTATTTGTAACCTAAATTGAAAATTAAAAAGGTAATAGCTAAATCTTAAAAAATTCAACTATTACCCCAGTTTTCTCTTAGATTTATTGTAATATTTTACTACTTTTTAACTCAAATGTCTAGAGCTAATCATCAAGATCCACATCAGAAGCCTTTATCCCATCAAACAGGTATGTTTCTGGAGTTATTTTAGAATCAACTCCAGAGCTTCTCTTAGCTCCCAATCCAAATATAGGCTTGTCTGGGAATGTAAGAAGAGTAAATTGCAATGCAGCTCTCCACTCATTATCTCTGGTTCCATAATCATACTCTCTCATAAATCCAATAGACCACTCATAGTATCCGAATTCTTTTCCTAATTCTACACCTAGAGCTCCTTCCAATTTATTGTTATTTTTAAACCATTCGTCCTCGAATTTGGCATAGGTTGTCAATCTGTAACTTTCACTGGGTTTCCCTATTTTCATATTTAAAGATAATAGATGCTCCCTGTCTTTACTGTCTTTCCCTCCTATAAATACCAATTCTTCGCTATACGTATATCCTATACCTATTCTACGTTGAGAATAACCTAAACTTACTGTTAAATCTTCTATTTTGTCCTTTTCCTCATTTTTTTCTAAGGCTGTATTTATACTAAATCTTCTCTTATAATCTCCTGAAAAAGCCACCGGACGTTTCCAAGGACTTACAAGATTAAACTTTGTACTTCCCCCTTGAGATATTTTTTGAGCTCTTGTTCTCATAAGTGATGCTATCTCATCTAAGTCCTTAGAGGTCAACTCTTCTCTGTCCTTATCATACTCTCTCATAGCATACTCTTCTAGAAAATCTCTATCCATCTGTTTATCCAAGAAGCTATAACCAAAACTATAAGTTTTAGTATTTTGATTTGTATTGAGATATTCATTTCTTCCAAAACTTGCAGAATAATTATTTTCATACCTTGTTCCATAGTCTAAAAAACTTATTCCGTAAAGTTTCTTTTTTATATCTATCTCTCTCAATTGCTCTTTTAAATTTTCTCTAAAATCTGATCCCTCTGTATAACTCAGAGATAGTCTATCTCCTCTTTTGAAATTGTAAGCATAACCGAATCTGTCAGTTTCAATCTCTTCATATGAATCATCTGTATTTTTTATTTTCCATATCTCTGACTCTAAAATATTTTTCTTGTAACTGAAATTATGCCTGTCTATTCTGTAGTTGAATCCATAATTTTCATAAGTGAGGTCTTTCTTGTTTTCTCTCACTGTATTTTTTTCAGTATATCTCTCATTTGTATCATAGAATAAATTTAAAGATTGTTTTTCTGAGAGATTAAGGGCAATCGAATTTCCAAAAATCTGATTTTTTTTCTCTCCTGTACTGGCTCTGTCTACAACTGAATAATTAAGTTTATATTCTCCAGTTTTATCTCCCAAATCAAATTCCAGTCTGTCATTTATCTTGTGATAATTTTCTCTGTGAGTAAGCCTTATATCCTCATTTTTGTATCCCTGATAAGAATAATCCAATGTATTTGTAACAACTTTATCTTCTTGAGTATAAAGATCTTTTCTGTGACTTACCTCTCCGTTCAGTCTCAGTGAATCATCATTTCCATCTGAGTATTTGTAATCATTTAGACTGGCAGAGGTGTACTTATCATAACGAAGCCCTCCCAAAAATCTAAACTCTCCTAGATTTCCAAGTTGGAAATATTTTTTCTCTAAGCTGAAATCTATAAACTCTGAGTTCAATTTATATTTGTCGTATGCTTCCCCCATAAGGAAGTTTTCATAATTGTAGTATCCGTCTCTGTCCCAGATTGTCTCTTTAGATTTTCCTCCACCTAGGTTTAGAGCATAATCTTCATTATATATTTGGACATATCCTCTCTGTTCTCTTGATTTTTCATAGGCTATATTTTCATATCTATTCCACTCTCTGTCTCTTTTATTATTTCTTACCCCTCTTCTGAAAGGATCATATATAATTGCCAGTTCATTTTCTTTAAAATCATCCCTATATCCCGCTATATAATATGAATTTTCTAAAAACTCATATTCTCCAGCTTTAATGCTTCTGTTTTCAGAGTCATATTTTGTATATTCCGGGATAGTTGAAAGAGTATAATCTCCTAATCTTCCAACAAGGCTATTATTTACATTGAATACCCAAGGTTTAAGATCAGATTCAGATTCTATAAAAGTTATCGGTCTGAATTTATCCCTTGTAGATTTATCATATTTAAGTTCAAGTTTATTTTCCTTATCTTGAACTAAGAAACCATAGCTTTCATCCCTAGATCTGTCATCAGAAGATGAGCTTCCAGGATTCATATCTTTCAGTTCGTTATAATAGCCACCTATTTTATACCTCTCATTGTCCTTATAAAGGGCTAATTTAGAGAACAGATCATAATCCTCCGTAGAATCATCATCAACATAATCAAATACCATAACATCATAGATATCTCTATCACTTACCTGTTTCACTTGAGCATCGAAACTTATATCTTTGTTCCTCCCCAATCCTTTCAGCGAGGTATCTAAAGAGTAAAATCTCATAACTTCATCTTTATCTATCTCTTTTATACCTAAAGGTGACCAGGCATCATTTCCATTATAATCTTTTATTATATCATCTAAGGACGGAACCATATTAGCTGTTGAATTAATAAGGTCCATTTGGAAATTTCCATATTCTCCCGTATAATTATGAAGAAAATTAAAACTATATCTATTGTCCCTGTAATCTTCTTTATTTTTTTTATGGATAAGCCAATCGTCTATATTTAATTTAGATTCCCCTATCTTATCAAATTTATACCAATTTTCCCATCTTCCAACTAACCAGCCCATACGGTCTCCAAACTTTGGAGCAAAACCTCCACGATATTTGCTATCTTTATCACCGTAAAGGAATCCCCAGGAAGTAGTCCAACCATAATCTTCCTGATCTCCCCACATAGGGAATAATGGCACGGTCGATTCAGGTCTTATATTTAATCTATACCATGGAAAATAGAAAGGCAGATAATCTTTCCCTCTCTTATAAAAATCTATTTTTTCAAAGGTTACCTGTTTTTCAGGTTGGATAAGAATAGACTTAGACAGCAGATTAAAACCTGCATCTGAAGGATTTTTGGTTTTACTCACAGCAGGATCTGTTGTAAACCATCCGTCAGTTAGATAAATATCTCCATTTTTGTAATCTAGGGTTTCTCCTCCATAGTATATTTTATCATTGGGATATTCTGCACCTGTAAAATTTCCAACCTCTAGATATCCATATACTTGCTGGAATTTTCCATTTTTTCCAGCTGTGTCTATCTCCCCGTTTTCCGCGTCTAATCTCACTCTTCCCGCTGGGTTATAAACTTTTGTAGTAAAAGGTTTGTTCATATAGAGCATATTTTTATCTTTGTCTCTTTTTATATCCAAAACCTTTAATTTCATATCTCCATAGTTTACATCTAAGCCCTCGGTAGATTTTAGAGTATCACTATTCAGGTCTATCTCTACACTATTTTCTGATACCGCTTTTATGGAAAGTAGCATCAGAGCTGCAATTAAAAAAATCTTTTTTTTATCCATTTTCTCCCCCAACTCTTAATATTGAGAAAGTATCTGTAACAACTCATCCTTAGGTTTGAACCCAACCAGTTGATCTATCTTTTCTCCATTTTTAAATATTAAGATAGTAGGGATACTTCTTATTTTATATTGCGATGACAGTTCTGAATTTCTATCCACATCCACTTTGCATATTTTATACTCTGTTTCAGAAACTATCTCTTCCAAAATAGGTCCCAACATCTTACATGGTCCACACCACTCTGCCCAAAAATCAACTACTACCAATTCCTGAGATTTTATAACTTCAGCTTCAAAATTATCAAGATTTAAATTATTTATTTTTCCCATAATTTTTCTCCTTTTGTTTCTAATATTTCTAAACATCCTGATTCTCTATTCAAATAAAAAAACTTGTTTCCTTTAAACAGAACCTTTCTCTCTTGCCTCTTTTTCTCTTTCAGCCTGAGATTTATTTACATAATAAGGTTCTAACCCCATAAGATTGTCAGGATTTTTCTCCGATGCCAAAGATGCTAAAACTGATGCTCTAGGAAGAGACATTACATCTGGATAAAATTTTGCCGATTCTCCCATTGTGGAAGTTATGAGACTTTTGTAGTTCAGGGCTCCATCTCCCAAAAACAGTGTCTCCTTTCCTTTGTAATTTCTTAAAAGGTCAATCAACTCTCCATCTCTGTATTCAGTTTTTCTGATGAACACTCCATCCTCTTTTCTATATCCTGCAAAATATGTTCTCTCTTTTCTTGCATCTATAAGAGAAATAATTTCTCCTTGGAAATCTCCTGCCAAGTTAGCTATCATATCCAATTCATTTATTCCAACTATCTCACATCCTAAAGAATAGGCCAATCCCTTTGCTACTGCAACTCCAATTCTTATTCCTGTAAAAGAACCTGGTCCTGTACTCACAGCAACTCTATCTATCTCTTCTGTTTTTTTTCCTGTAAGTTTGAAAAGTTGATCTATAGAATCCATTATATTTTCCGAATGATTATTTCCGCTATTTAATGTTATCTCTCCTAATAATCCTCTACCCTTCTCATAAAGTGCTACTGAACCTATTTTTGTAGATGTATCAATTGCTAAAACCAACATTTTCCATTAACTCCTTTTCTTTTTTTTCATTCCCCACATATTTTATAGATACTTTTCTGCTCTCTTCGTCATCGTACCAGATTTTTATCTCTATATATTCTTTCGGAAGCTCAGATTTTATTATATCTGCCCACTCTATTAAGACAACTCCATCGCCATTTATGCAATCTTCATATCCAACTTCATAGACCTCTTCCGCTTCTGACAGTCTGTATACATCAAAATGAAACAGGGGCATTCTCCCGCTACGATATTCAAGATAGTAATTGAATGTAGGACTTTTTAGATTTTCTTTTACCCCTAAAGCTTTGGCAAAAGTTTGAACAAAAGTTGTTTTACCTGTTCCCAAATCCCCTATAAGAGCTATAACTGTATTCTCTTCTACAATCTCTCCCAATTTAGAAGCTAATCTGTTCATTTCTTCAAATGTTAATACTCTCTCCATGTCTCCCCCATTAATTTTTACACTGAATTTTATTCACTATATTTGTTGTTGATTTCCCCTCTACAAAATTAAGTATTCTGACTTCTCCTCCATGTTTTTCTACAATAGGAGTTTCAGGAAGATCCTCTTTACGATAATCTCCTCCCTTAACATGAATACTCGGTTTCAAAGCATCTATAAGTTCTATTGGTGTATCCTCTTCAAATATAACTGTAATATCTACAGATTTTAAGCCAGAAAGCATCTCTGCTCTGTCAATTTCGTTGTTGATTGGTCGTGATTCCCCTTTCAATCTTTTTACTGAAGCATCAGAATTCACTCCTACCACAAGAAAATCACCCTGTTTTTTCGCTTCGTTCATATATCTGAGATGTCCCACATGGAGTATATCAAAGCATCCGTTTGTGAAAACAACTTTTTTTCCACTATTTTTTAATTCTTCTATCACCTTAGCTGCAACTTCTTTACTTAAAGTCATTTTTCCTCCACAAATTATTTTGTATCATATCTATTTTAAGTATTTTAAAAATTCAAAAACTATATCTGCCGTTATCCCCCATATTAACTCTCCGTCATAGTGATAAAAATAGACTTCTCTTGGCTGGCTTTTCCAGGGAGAACGATATCTTTCTGGGAGATTCAGTTCTTCGTAAGGAAATATATATCTTTTTCCATCCTCCTCATAATATGGCAGGGTTTCTACCTGAAGTTTTTCTATCCGTGGCTGATTATCAAGAAAAAATTTTACTGGTACTAAAAAACATCTTTCAACCTCTTGTTTATTCAATTTCAAATCACCTAGTGAGCTTACATCTATTTTTCCAAGGTAAGCTTCTACCAAAATTCCGCTAGGAATAAGATGAGTTCCCAGTTTTCCCAGAACATTTATTTTATCTTCTGGCAGACCTATCTCCTCATAGCACTCTCTAAGGGCTGTCTCCAGAGAGTTACTGTCAACTTTATCAATTTTTCCTCCAGGAAAAGAGATCTCTCCACCCTGCCGTATCCCTTGAGCTCTTTTTTGAAAAAGAAGGTACTGTTCCTCCCTATCTTCTACCAACAAAACTATAACTGCAGAGTTAAAATATTTTTCCCGTCCTATAAATTTTTCATGAAAACCTATTCTATCTTTTAAATCTTTAAAATTTACCATAAAATCACCCTCTTAATTATACTAGATAATTAAAAAAAAACAAGAACCTGGAAAAATTTAAAGGTTTCCAGGTTCTCTATATCTTTTATAAATATAAAATAATACAAAATTATTTTGTTCCGAATATTCTATCTCCACAATCCCCTAGACCTGGATAGATATAACCATTTTGGTCTAATCCTTGATCTATTTTAGCTGTATATATATCTACATCAGGGTGCTTCTGAAGTATTTTAGCTATTCCCTCTGGTGCTGCAACTAGACACATAAATATAATGTCCTTTACATTGTGTTCCTTCAGGTAATCTATAGCATAAACTGCCGATCCTCCTGTAGCAAGCATAGGGTCAAGAAGTATAACCTTTCTTTCTGCGATATCTTGAGGTAATTTGCAGTAATAGTAAACTGGCTCTAGAGTCTCTTCATTTCTATAAACTCCAACATGTCCTACTTTAGCAGTCGGTACAAGATCAAGGATACCCTCAACCATTCCTAATCCGGCTCTCAATATAGGAACTATTCCAACAGCTTTATCCTGAAGTGCATACCCCTTTGTTTCCATTAAAGGTGTTTCTACCGTTATCTCTTCCACTTTGATATTCTTTGTAGCCTCATAAGTCATTAGCTTTGCTATCTCATTAAGATTCTCTCTAAATGTCTTCGTATCAGTTTTCTTATCCCTTAAAATTGTCAACTTATGCTGAATAAGCGGGTGATTCACTTCGATTACTGCCATTCTTGCCTCCTAAATGTATTTTGATTTTGTGTTGTTTGCAAAAAAAGAGGCTAGCGCCCCTTTTTTATTAGTTACCTTTGTTGTATCTTTTGTTGAATCTGTCAACTCTTCCAGCAGCATCGATAAACTTAGCTTTACCAGTATAGAATGGGTGGCAGTTAGCACACACAGCTATCTTAAGCTCAGCATTTTTCGCAGCCATAGTTGATCTTGTCTCAAATCTGTTTCCACAAGTACAGTCAACTGTTAATACATCGTATTTTGGATGAATATTTTTTTTCATTAGGTTGTCACCGTCCTTCTCTATCATTTCTCAATATTACAAGGAATTTTACCATAGATTATTGTTTTTTGCAAGAAAATTATTTTACTTTTTATGAATTTTAAATTATAATTGTCTCAACAGTTATTTTTCCAATATTTTAAAGAAAGGGGGATGCCTTTGGCCAAAGTAAAATTTTATGCATATTATTTGATAGAAAAAGATATTCAAGGAGTTGTTAACTCTTGGGATGAGTGTAAATCCATAATATCCGGTACAAAAGGTGTAAGATATAAATCTTTTCCCTCCTATGCAGAAGCAAACAATTGGCTCATTTCAGGCGCCAATTATGAACCCAATCCTCAATTAAAAGAGGCCCGTAAAAAAAAAGCCCTCAGCAATAAAATAGCTTTGGAAAATCTTCAAGATGGGATTTATTTTGACTCTGGCACCGGGAGAGGAATCGGGGTAGAATCTAGAGTCACTGATAAATATGGAAATCCTTATCTTCCCAAATATTTTCCTAAGTTAGTTAATGAGTTCGACAATATCCCTTTGGGAAAAGAAGTTACAAATAATTATGGAGAGCTTGTTGCCCTCTACTGTGCACTTAAAATAGCTTTCCAAGAGAACATACTCAATATCTATGGTGACAGCAATTTGGTTATATATTACTGGTCTCAAGGACGTGCAAATTTTAACAACTTAAATGAAAAAACCGTAAAATATATCCATATAGTTTCTGAACTTTCTAAAGAGTTTAAAAAAATAGGTGGATCTATCCATTTTATTTCTGGTGATATCAATCCTGCTGATTTAGGATTTCATAAAATCTGATACTTTTTATAGATTTTTTCTAGAATTTTTTAGTTTTAGTCAATGGAGGACAATCTATGTTTGAACTTTTTGATCAATCCCATCTAATATATCTTTTGGGATATGGTATCTTTACTCTTATAGTTTTTTTTGTACTTTCTACAATAGGGGGAAACAATGCCGGAAAAAACAGTGCTCTTGTTGTGACTGTTTTAAAATTGGGAGAGCTGGCTTACAGGCACTATATTCTTAATGAAGCCTTGATTTCTATACTCCCTCTTCACCTGTGCAATATTGCTCTGATTGTAGGTGTAGCTTTTATGCTTACATACAACAACAGTTTATTTCAACTCACTTATTTCTGGAGTATTGGATCTATTTTTGCCCTTTTAACCCCTGAAGTTAGGTATAAGTTTCCAAATTTCTGGCATATCAGTTTTTTCATTACACATTTTTATCTTTTTTTTATAATGCTCTACGGTGTTTTTAAATTAAGATTAAAACCCTCATTGGGCGGTCTGTTTTTTTCATTTTTCACCATAAATTTCATCGCAGTAGGAGTCTATTTTATCAATGCCGATTTAGGAACAAACTTCATGTTCTTAAATTACAAACCGGAATTTAGTTCTCCTTTGGATTACTTTGGAGAATGGCCTTACTACATAATTCCAGTTGAATGTATATTTTTGGCATTAAGCTTCATATTTTATCTTCCCTTCAAAAATAGCAAAAAACTCAAATACAGTAATTTTTAATTTAAAATCAGTACTCCATCTATAGAGTTTAATACCTCTAAAGCTTCATTATCTAGGGTTACCTGATAGGTAACCCTTTCACTATAATTTTTATCTGTTGGTTCTACTCCTATCCCCTTTAAAATCTGATCTACCTCTCCATTTTTATCATAAGGAAAATCTATTACATACTCTTTTTTCTCCTTAAACTCTCCTATTTCTCCACTTAAAATAGCTAGTTTTGCTGTTTTGGCATAATTTCTCACAAGCCCACCTGCTCCCAGCTTTATTCCACCAAAATATCTCGTCGCAACCACAACTACATTATTTATATCCATATAGTTTAGAATTTCACCCATGGGTTTTCCCGCTGTTCCCGAAGGCTCTCCATCATCATCTAATTTAAAGTATTCCTGTCCATTCTCAACCAACTTATATGCACTACAGTTGTGAGTGGCATCTGGGTGTCTTTTTTTTATAGATCGAATATACTCTTCTGCTTCCAATTTACTCCCTACAGGCTTAGCATAGCCTATAAACTTTGATTTTTTCTCTTCAAATTCAATTACCGATTCTTTTTTTATACTTTTCATACTCTACCTCTCAGTGAAAAAATTCCATGCTTTTTATTAGAAGATTATACCATATATTTGTTACTGGCATAATAGGAAATATAATGGATATAAAGCATAAAATTATATATATAGTCCCTATAGGAGTTATTATTAAACTTAAAAATATAGCTTTTAATGAAAAAGTCCCCAAATTATAATAAATTATAGGAGCAATTCCAATCTGAAGGAAAATTGTAAATGAAATATAATTTCCTAAAGTTGATATAGCTTGAGTTAAATAATTTTTTCCCATATCTAATTTTCCTTCAAACACATTTACTAAATATCTCTGAACAGAGATAAAAATAAAAATTATAAACATAGCCCAATAGGACAAAACGAAAGATAGCTCCCTATATATTTCCGGTTTCAATATAATTCCAATTATAAAAGCTAGAGCTAGAGATTTCAGACTATCCGAATTTTCAGAAAATATATTTCCTAATATATATATTACCCCCATTATATAGGCTCTTTCCAAAGATGGAGATTCTCTTACTGACACGAAATATAGAGTTATTCCAACAATAAGAAAAATATTTCTTTCTCTCTTATATAATTTTGTTTTCTTTAAAATAAAGTCCAGAAGAAAAAAAAGAATTCCCAAATGCATTCCAGATATAGCTAGAAGATGAGATACTCCACTTTCTATAAAAAGTTTTTTGACTTTAGGAGAGAGAGTTTGTTTTTCTCCTGAAACAACTGCTAAAAACAGATTTTTTTGATCATTTCTAGAATTTTTTAAAAGTTTTTGATTTCTTTTATAAAATTTATTCCTTAAATCATCTGTTTCTAAACTCTTTATTTTTTCAGCTTTAACATAATAGAATACAACTTTCTCTCGTTCAAATATTTTTTCTATTTTTCCATCAATCTCATAATTTCCATTTTTGATTCTATCTAAGATTGCTATACTTTTTCTGTGTGGGAATTTCCCTTCTATTTTATATATTTCTCCTCTTCCTTCATATAAATTTACCTCTATTCTTGAGAGATTTTCTCCTTTTTCATAGTTTTTTCTATCTATTTTCATTAGAAAACTCAACAAGAAAACAGCAGGTATAACCCAATAGAAAAAAATCTTTTTTCTAAGAGTCACACCTGCTGCTATTATCAAAAAAACAAACACAAACACACCATATGGTTCTGGAAAAAAATTTAGGATACAAATTCCTAAAAGCACTTCAATTGCCAAAAGATATACTGTGTCCATGTTTACTCCTTATACTTAAAATAAAAGAAAAACGATATCAGAAAAGACAGTATGGACAAAAGGGAACTGTTATAGATACCTCTGTTAGTGACTATTCCTTCTCCTCCCGAAGCTAAAACTATTGGGAGCAGAAATATTGAAATTAGAAAAGCCATCTTTAAAAAGAATCCTTGTATTCCAAAACACACTCCCTCTATTCTCTCTCCAGAACTCTGACTTATCCTGGTTCCTATTTCGCTCAGCATTGCTGGCGGAAAAATAAAAGCCGACCCTGAAACTGGTATTCCGATAAGAGCAAAAATAATATAGCCATAACTAATAGGAATTGTTTTTCCTAAGTTAAAAAGCATGAGAGAAAGAAAAGATAGGGCCAACAGACAGGCTAGCATCACTTTCCTATATCCTAGTTTTCTTGAAAGTTTTGCCGTCGGAACAAAAAATATGGCAGCTATTCCAAAAAGTATTCCTGCGGCAATGGTTATTCCGCCTTTGCCCTGTCCCATTATATCTTCAATATAGTAATTCATCACTGCTCTCAAGTTATTAAATCCTACAAAATAAAAAAGTAATCCAAAAAGATAATAAATAAAAGAACTATCTTTTAATACTATTTTTAAAGTGGATTTAAAATCAGCTTTAGAAACTCCACCTACGGAAAGTTTTTTTTCAGGAACACCCAAAACAGTAAAAAAAGCTCCTACTGCTGAAATAATGCTCAGTGTTATAACCATCCCTCTTACACCTAGAAGTGTATCTCCTTTTCCTAAAACTTTTATAAGTATCCCTGGGATAATCATGGCTAAAGCACTATAAAGCAGTCTGAATACTGACTGCCAAGTGGAGAGAGACAGACGCTCATCTTTATCCTGACCTATTTCCGGGATAAGGGAGTTATATGGCCCTCCTACCACTGTATAAAATGTAAAGAAAAGAGACCCTACCACTGTCAGATAAATAAATGTTATTATCTCTTTTCCCAAGGGTGGATAAAAAAATGCTACTGTCGCCAAAGAAAGAGGAACAGTTCCTATAGCTATATATGGAATTCTTCTTCCCCATCTCGTCACTGTTCTATCCGATAAATATCCAACCAAAGGATCTGTTATTACGTCTACACTCCGAGATAAAGCTAATGCTATGGATAACATCAAAGGAGGAATAATAACTTTTAATCCAGAATTTGCCGGTGGCAGATAAAAATAAAGTATCCACTGTGCAAAAATTTGATCTACAATAGCATAACTGACCCCTGCACCATATAATATTTTTGTACTTAGTTTTAATTTCCCCCTCATTTCACACCCCTGTATTTTTTATTTTCTAATTGGAATCTTCCTCTCCTCATAATTATTTACCATTTTGTATATTTCTGAAGCTCTCTCATTGAAATAGAAAAGTTTATGTTCATGAGCACTTAAATACTTATTTATATTTTTTTTTCCTGCAAGAATAGGAACTACCCCATCTCTATTTTTTTTTAGATATTTTAAATATTCCTGTCCTTTCTGATTAAAACCAAATATATTTACATATGGAAGAGTTTCTTTTGTTTCTCTAGTTATATCTGTTGTCAATCCAGTTAAAATATGTACAAGTATTCTCTGAAGCCTTCCGATAGTGTATCTTTTCGTAACCAATTTTTGAAAAAAATCTTTAAATTGAAGATTTTCTAAGGCGCACTGATACAGTCTATTTTCTAATCCTGTCTCAACATCTTGAATATTTTTTAAAGAATCATAGTCTCTTAAAATAGCATATCTTATTAAGGGATAATATTCATCCAAAGAAGCTATTTTTTCATCTTTTATAAGTTTTAAAGTGGCTTCTGGCATATAGTGTTCCACAGAATCCTTCTCTCCTATCATTTTCCTTATTCCTGTAGCAGAGGCTATCTCACCCACACCTTGTAAATCGTGATACCCTGCCCCTATCCTTTCTATGGGAACCATTTTTACTCTTCTTCTGAGTTTTTTTTCGCTTTTAACATATTCTATTCCCAGTATATCGTTGGATTTAATATTCTGTGTTATCCCTAAATTTTTTAGTGATTCAGAATATGCTGTGGGGTATGAAAATCCCTTTTTTAAATAGCTTTCTAGATGTGATTTGAAGTCATCGCACTCTTCCATTGTAGCTATTTTTTCTATTTCCTTGATATCTCCGCTTTCAGAACCAAAAACTACCCATTCTACTCCCAGCTCTCCCAAAATTTCCATAGCTCCTCTGGCAAAAATTTCAGCACTTTGACTGGAGTAAAAAATAGGAAGTTCTGCCACCAAATCAATTCCGTTTGCCAGGGCTGTCTCTGCTCTCTTAAATCTATTGATACAGGCGATTTCTCCTCTCTGAGTAAAATCCCCACTCATCACTGCGATTATTAAATCTGCTCCTGTTACCTCTTTCGCTTTCTCCAAATGATATTTATGCCCATTATGAAAAGGATTATATTCTACAATGACTCCTACTGCTCTCATTTACTTTTTTCCTTTATTTCTATAATATAGTGTGTGTAGACCCTTTATACTTAATTCTGGAAGATAAACATCAATCTCTTCTATCTCTGCAGAAAGAATTTTTCCAAGTCCTCCTGTGGCAATTACATACGGATCTTCTACTTTTTCTTTTATTTTCTTTATTATATGCTTGATTTGACCTGCGTATCCAAAAAATATCCCTGCCTGTATCTGTTCGCTGGTATCTCTTCCTAAAACAGATTCAGGAGTACTAAATTTTACTTTGGGAAGTTTTGCTGTATTTCCGAAAAGTGCATTTATAGACATTTCTATTCCTGGAAGAATTCCTCCTCCCACATATACATTTTTTTTCATAACCTCGTAGGTGGTCGCTGTTCCTAAATCAAAAATAATAAGGTTTCTATCTGGATACTCTGTTACTGCTTGAGTTATATCTATAATTCTATCTGCTCCGAATCCTATCGGATTCATCTCTTCACTAAATCTAAAAGGAAGATCCAACTCCAAATTAACTATCATAGTTTCCAAATCAAAATATTTTTTACCTAGAAATTTAAATAGATTTATAAGACCTGGAACTACTGATGAAACTATTATTCCATCTACTTTTTTCAAGTCTATGTTATTAAATTCCGCTATATTCCTCAAGTATGAAAAATATTCATCCTCAGTCATTTTTTCATTTGAAGCTACCCTAAAACTTAGAAGAACATCTCCTTTTTTATTCATTATTCCTGTTACTACATGAGTATTTCCAACGTCTATAGCTAATAGCATAAACCCTCCTAAATTTTCTTTATATTATAATCTCTGAGTATAATATCTAAGTTTACCCTAATTTGGTTTTTCTGACAAGAAAAAAAGAGAGCTTTTGCTTTCACTCTCCCTTTTTTTCTCTTCCCACACTAATTTTATCAATACTGCCAATTTTAAACTCTTTATCTCTATAAGCCGCCGCATGGGGATTGACAACATAAATGTTATAATCTAATTTTGTTGTATTACTATTCAAAAATTTAAATTTTTCAATAATTTTTCCTTTACGGTTTCCTATATTGATTTCAATGCTGCTTAATTCTTTTAAAAATTTTTCCAAACTACTTCTATCCATCTCCAAGAGATCTTCTAGAGAATTTTGACTAAATATCAATTCTCCAGATTTATCGAATGAATTATGTAAATACCAATAGATTTTATAAAGAAAAGGAACATATATATTTTTATCAAATTCCTGTATTCTCTTCAGTATCTCTTGAGAATAAGGATTTAATTTTTGTTTTATTCCCTCTTTTTCCAACTCATCCATATCTCTATTTTTGGAATCTGTACGTTCTTTTTTTCTAATCTCTTTTTTAAATTCGTAGACAAGATCTGAAAGAATCTCTCTCAAATCTTCGTAGTATTCAAACTCTTCTCCGTCCACTCTTTCCTCATCTTCCATGTTGGAAAGAAATTCATCATAACTCTCCATAAACTCATCATTAAAGTAAGTTAAAAGTTTTTTTGCTTCATCCAATGTCAGCTTTATGGTGAAATTCATTTTTTTATCTTTCTGATTATACATTAAATCAACTCCTCTCTATATTTTATACTGTAAGGTGCTGATTTTTCATTTTTTAATATTAGGCCTCTCTACTTTCTGGTGCCACTTCGGTTTTTTCTTCTTTAGGAATAGGATTTCCAAACATCCATTCAACCTGTCTTCTCAAACCTGTAAGATCGTATTCTTTCCCGTCTATTGTAACTTTATCATCTTCTGGCATATTGATGAATCCGTCCTCCAACTCTATGGACTTATCGAGAGAAATTTGGATTTTTACACTCTTCTCCGGATTATCTAAAGGTCTAAACTCCGTTTTTACCATTTTTATAAGGTCGTCTTTTGCAATAATATCTGCTATAAGTTGAGGTGAAAATCTTCTTTGAGGAGGATAATCCGCTATGAATAATTTTTCTCCAGCAACAAATTTAACTTTTCCATCTTCAGCTTTTTCAAAAATGTCTATAGTATATAAACCTCTATCTTTTATCAGAATTTTTTCAAGATCTAATATTTTTTTCCCTGTTCCAAAAGGATCTACTAAAGGAATAAAGTCTCCCTTTGTAATCAGTTCATCACTAGGTGAATTCAGTCTAACCTCAAATTTAGTAGGTTTATCTATCTCTTCTAAAGTTATAATAATTGACAGATTCATCATAGGAAATGGAAATATAGGTTGAATAAGATTATCAAAAGCTCCCATCATATCTATCGCCCCTGGAACATGCTGATTCATCTGAGCTTTATGTGCTACTATTATATTTTTTAACTTTGCCACTTTTTCCTCCTGTTTTTTTACCGTTATATTTATTTTCGAATTCTCGTACTATATTTATACAATTTTAACTAATTTTTGTCAATAGCTAGAGCAATTTATTGAAGATTAACTTTCTCTTTCTCCCACATATTTTACAAGATCAACAAATATTTGAGCAATATCTCCAGAAAAATTTTCACGAATTATTTTTGTTGCTTCTCCGCATATAGATTCTAAGATTTTTTTCGCTTCATCCATTCCGAATATAGATGGATATGTTGATTTTTTAAGACCTATATCACTTCCTATAGGTTTTCCAAGTTTTTCAAAGCTTCCCTCCACATCTAAAATGTCATCTCTAATTTGAAATGCCAATCCTAGAAGTTCCCCATATTTTTTTAAAAGTTCTGTCTGTTTTTCCCCGGCTTCACCTATTATACACCCCACTTCTATTGGTAGAGATATCAATTTTCCAGTTTTATTTTTATGGATGTATTTGAGGGTTTCAAAGTCTATCACTTTACCTTCGCTTTCTATATCCACCATCTGTCCTCCCAACATTCCGTTTATTCCAGAATATTGAGCTATTTTCCCTATTATTTTTATAACCTTATCTGGGGAGATTTTTGGATTTTTTTCGGCTAGTATAGTGAAAGCAT
>JBOFCM010000109.1:0-20857 GCA_051646055.1 Fusobacteriaceae bacterium | reverse complement strand
TCTACCTTGGTATAATAAGTACGATTCATTTTATTTCCAAGAAATCCTACTATAAATTCATTAATTTCAAAATCTATATACTCGTTGTCATCATCCTCATCTTTAGCCTCATAAAGAGAAAGAAGATAAGTATATATTTTTTCTTCGAATATAGACGGTTGAAAAATTTTGTCACTAGGTCCCTTTGAAACAAGAGTGCTCATCATGGTAACTCCAAGATCTTCGAATCTATATTGAAAATTTACTCTCTTATTCTGCTTTTGTGGAGTAAAAAAAGGAAATATAAGCATCTCAAGAGGAATATTTATTATATTTTCCTTCAGATTCAGAAAATTTCCGGTTTCCTTTATTACTACTTCTTTAATCTCGATATCTTCCACTGCAGTGGTTTTTATTTCTAATTTGTTGAGCTCATTTAAAAGATTACCTGTTCCAACAATATTGAAGAAATCCATTGGATTTTCTATGTTTTCTTCTTTTGGTTCTGGCAAATTTTCCTGTGATTTTTTCTTCATTTCCCACCTCAAAATAAAATGTATACGCATATTAATAAAAATAATTAACTAATGACCATATTATACTTCAAGTTCTGTATATTATCAATAATATTTTATTTTTAAAATTTTACTATATCCAGCTGGTTTCGATTAAGTTAAATCCTTGAAAAAGCTGAATTTTTATCAAATTTATATTAGTAAAAATATATAAAAGATCTAGTTTTTTATTTTGTATACGGTCATTAATAAATTATAAAAACATCATAAACCCTTACTCCATCTGGGTTTTGATAAGTATCTGGATTTTCTATTTAGCTGATGTATATTGAAAACATTAAGTTTTTGTTTTGTATATTGACAATAATAATTTTAGTTTTTAAAAATCGTTGATATTACTATGTTTTTTTTTATTATTTAATTGATATAGAGAAAAAAGTCTTGAAAACATTGATGTTATCGTCATGTATGTCATCAAAAATAAAAAAAAATATTCTAACTTCATTTTTTTATTGGTATTACTGGATTTTGACGATTTTATTTTTTAGGTTTGGTCTGTACATCAAACATATTAACATATAACATACTATATGCAAAAAATTTCGTTGTTTTTTTTATTTCTTTTTTTTAAAAAAATTTTACAAGAGCTAAGTTTGATAAAATCTATGAAAATATGTAAATTTTACACCTATTAATATTTTTTTCTTGACAAAGTTGCAATATTCATATAAAATACTAATCTGAAATACATGTAATATTCTAGGAGGTGACCAGAACAGTGAAAAGAACATTCCAACCTAACAACAGAAAGAGAAAAAAAGATCACGGATTCAGATCAAGAATGGCTACTAAGAATGGTAGAAAAGTACTTAAGAGAAGAAGAGACAGAGGAAGAGCAGTATTATCAGCATAAAACCCGGTGCATCATTCACCGGGTTTTTCTTAAGGAACTAACTTACGGGAATAAGGAGTTTTTCATGATCAATACTAATAGCAGTTTAAAAAAAGATAGAGAGTTTCAAATAATCTATAACTTTGGAAAAAAAGAATTTGGTTATTACTCTCTAATTTTTTTTAAAAAAAATGAAGATAATGTAAACAGATTTGGATTTGTAGCCAGTAAAAAAACTGGAAATGCAGTCTGTAGAAATAGATTAAAAAGATTGTTTAGAGAATATTTTAGGAAAAACAGTTTTGAATTGAAAAAGGGATATGATATTATATGTGTAGCCAAGCGTAAAGCTGGAGAAAATTTATCCCAAATAAAATATAAAGACATTGAAAAAGATTTGGAAAAAGTCTTTAAAAGAGCAGGGCTTAAAGTAGAAAAAGAGAACAGATGAAGATAATCGTATTATCATTAATAAAGATTTATCAGAATTTTATTTCCCCACTATTTGGGAAAAAATGCAGATTCTATCCCAGCTGTTCGTCCTACACTGCTGAAGCAATAGAGAAATATGGTGTTTTCAGAGGGGGATATCTCGGAATAAGGAGAATAATAAAATGTCATCCCTTCCATCCAGGAGGCTATGATCCTTTAAACTGATTCTTATTGCAGAGAATATAATAAAGTTAAAGTGGAGGAAAAAAGGAAAAATGGAATTTTTGTATAAAATATTTGCTGGAGTTCTAAATGAATTATACAGCATAACAGGGAATTTTGGATTGGCAATAATAGGGATAACAGTTCTAGTAAAACTGGTAACACTTCCCCTAACTTTAAAACAGGATAAATCTATGAGATCTATGAAGGACATTCAGCCAGAAATAGATGCTATTAAAACTAAATATAAAGATGACGCAAAAATGATAAACCAGAAAACAATGGAACTTTATCAAGAGAAAAAAATAAACCCAGCAGCAGGTTGTCTGCCTCTTATTATTCAGATGCCAATTTTATTCGCTCTGTTTGGAATTTTAAGAGTAGACGCAGCAGGAAATTTTGTATATCTTCCAGAAATACCTGGAAATATTAAATTTCTTTGGATGACTATGAATGTGCCGGATCAATTCTATATACTTCCAGTATTAAATGGAATTCTTTCATTCCTTCAGCAGAAGTTAACGGGTTCTGGAGATTCTAATCCTCAGATGAAAAACATGATGTATATGTTCCCTATTATGATGATATTTATATCATATAAAATGCCTGCCGGACTTCAAGTTTATTGGGTAGTTTCATCTTTAGCAGGTATTGTTCAACAGTATTGGATAATAAAAAAAGGAGAGAAGAAAAACTAAGATGCAGAACTTAATCGAAATAAAATCTATGTCAAAAGAAGCAGCTGTTCAAAGAGCTCTTAAGATTTTAGACGCTACTCCTGAGCAAGTTGTAAGTGTAGAAGAAAAAGTTAAAAGCAGATCATTTTTAGGTCTTTTCAACAAAGAGGGAGTTTATGTTGTAACTGTTGATAAAACTCTTAGAGAGAAAAAAATAGTTCCTGAGTCTATTGTAGCTGAAAAAACAGAAATAAAAACGGAAATAAAAAAAGAGATAGAAACTGTTGCAATAAATACAAAAAAAGAGATTCAAGAAGAGAAAAAAATAGAAATCCCTAAAAAAGAGATTTCAAAAAAACAGGCCAAAATAGATAAGGAAGCAATAATTCTTGAAAAGACAAGAGAACTTCTAAAACATATGGATCTCAATTTAGATGCTGAAATAGCAGCTAGAGAGGGTAAGTTTTATGTTGTAAATCTTTTTGGTGATGATAATGGAATCATAATTGGAAAAAAAGGAAAAACTCTGAATAGTTTCGAGTATCTTCTTAACTGCATATTAAAAGATTGTAAAATCGAATTAGATGTGGAAGGGTTTAAGGAAAAGAGAAAAGAAACTTTACGTGAACTAGGAAGAAAAATGGCTAAAAAAGCCCTTTCTACTGGAAAAACAATCAGACTTAATCCAATGCCTCCAAGAGAGAGAAAAATAATACATGAAGTTATAAACAGGTTCGAAGGATTGGATACTTTCAGTGAAGGTGCAGATCCGAAGAGATATATAGTTATAAAGAAAAAAAAGTCTGAAAATGTAAAAGTTAGCAGCAAAGTAAAAACAGAGGTTAAAACCGAGGAGTAATATATGTTTGATACTATTGCAGCCATCTCAACCCCAAGAGGTGAAGGTGGAATAGGAATTGTAAGAATGTCGGGAGCTAAGTCTCTAGAAATTCTAAAAAAAATCTTTGTGCCAAAATCTGGAAAAGATGTAGATGAGTTAAAAAGTTTTACCATCAACTATGGACATATCTACAATGGTGATGAGGTAGTTGATGAGGTTTTAGTATCAATATTAAAAGGACCTAGAACATATACAAAAGAAGATATTGTTGAGATAAACTGTCACGGTGGTTTTGTTATCACTGAAAAGGTTTTGGAAACAGTTTTAAGACATGGTGCACGTCATGCTGAGATGGGAGAATTTACAAGAAGAGCTTTTCTTAATGGAAGAATAGATCTTACTCAGGCCGAGGCTGTAATGGACCTTATTCATGGAAAAACAGAGAAAAGTGTATCTCTTTCTCTTAACCAGTTAAGGGGAGATCTACGTGAGCAGATAGCCCATCTGAAAAAACTTCTTCTGGATGTTGCAGCTCATATAAATGTTGTATTAGATTATCCTGAAGAGGGGATCGATGATCCGTTACCTGATAATCTGGTAGATAATCTTCAGGTGGTAAAAGATACTGCAACTAAGCTTATTGCCTCATATAACAAGGGAAAAATGATAAAAGAGGGAATAAAAACAGCTATAGTTGGAAAACCTAATGTTGGAAAATCCAGTCTTCTGAACTCTGTTCTGCGTGAGGAGCGTGCTATAGTTACTCATGTTCCAGGAACTACAAGGGATATAATTGAAGAAGTTATCAATCTTAAGGGAATCCCTCTTGTACTTGTAGATACTGCAGGTATTAGAAAAACAGAGGATATCGTGGAAAATATAGGTGTGGAAAAATCTAAAGAGCTTCTAGAAAAAGCTGACCTGGTACTATTTGTAGTAGATGGTTCAAGACCTTTAGAAGAAGAAGATCTTAAAATCCACGAAAAGATAAAAGCAGAAAATGTTATAGGAATACTGAATAAAATAGATATGGAAAGAGTATTAGACACAACTCCTCTTACCAAGGTTAAAAACTGGATAGAGATATCTGCTAAGGATAACCTGGGAATAGATGAGATGGAAGAGAAAATATACTCTTATGTTGTAAAAGGAGAGCTGGAGGACAGCTCACAGAAAGTTGTAATCACCAATGTGAGACATAAATCAGCTCTAGAGAAAACCAAAGATGCTGTAGACAGTATTTTTGAAACTATCGACATGGGACTGCCTATGGACCTTATGGCTGTAGACCTGAAAGAAGCAATGGATTCTCTTTCAGAAGTTACAGGAGAGATAAGCAGTGAAGACCTTTTAGACCATATTTTTAAAAATTTCTGCGTAGGAAAATAAAAATAAAACACTTGGAAAAGGAATTTTTCAAGTGTTTTTTATTGTAAAAACCTGTTGATTTTTTTTCTGAACTGGTATATTATTAAAAGATAGAATTTTTTAAAAAAATGTATATGGACATAAATAAAAAAATATTTTTAGGACTTTTATACGAATAGGAGAGGATTATGAATAGATATGATGTTATAGTTGTAGGAGCGGGACATGCAGGTGTGGAAGCTGCTCTAGCTTCAGCAAGATTGGGAAAAAAAACTGCACTTTTTACTCTTTACCTGGATAATATAGGGATGATGTCATGCAATCCTTCCATAGGCGGACCTGGAAAGAGTAATCTTGTGGCTGAGATAGATGTCTTAGGTGGAGAGATGGGTCGTCATACAGATAGCTTTAATCTTCAACTGAAGCATCTGAATACAAGTAAAGGACCTGCAGCTCGTATCACAAGAGGACAGGCCGACAAATATCACTACCGTGTAAAGATGAAAGAGATAATAGAAAATACAGAGAATCTAGATGTAGTTCAGGAGTGTATAGATGCTCTTATAGTCAATAATAAAAAATGTATGGGAGTTCGTTCATCCCTCAATATAGAATATTTTGCAGATGCTGTGGTACTCTGTACAGGAACATTTCTCAAGGGAAGAATCGTAATAGGAGATATAAAATATCCAGCTGGAAGACAGGGAGAAGATTCAGCAGAGCAACTTTCAGATTCTTTAAGAGAACACGGTATTAATATCGAAAGATATCAGACGGCTACTCCTCCGAGAATAGATAAGCGTACAGTTGATTTTTCAGTTATGCAAGAACTCTATGGGGAGGAAAACCCTACATATTTTTCAATATTTACTGAGAAGGGAAAAAATCCAGTAGTACCGACATGGCTGACTCACACAACTGAAAAAACAATAGAGAGAACAAAGGAACTTTTAAAATATTCTCCTATAGTGAGCGGAATAATTGAAACCCATGGTCCAAGACACTGTCCATCTCTAGACAGAAAGGTCCTAAATTTCCCGGAAAAATTTAAGCATCAGATATTTCTTGAGCTAGAATCTGCAGAATCGAATGAGCTCTATGTGAACGGGCTTACAACAGCGATGCCTCCCTTTGTGCAGGATGAGATGCTAAAGACTATCACAGGGCTTGAAAATGCTAAGATAATGAGATATGGATATGCTGTGGAATATGATTACGCACCAGCATCACAGCTTTACCCAAGTTTGGAATCCAAAAAAGTTTCCAATCTATTTATGGCAGGTCAGATAAATGGAACTTCGGGCTATGAAGAAGCAGCTTCTCAAGGCTTCCTTGCAGGAGTAAATGCTGCAAGAAAAACTGAGGGAAGAGATCCTGTAGTTATAGACCGTAGCCAGGGATATATGGGGGTCATGGTAGATGATCTTATCCACAAGAAAACTCCTGAACCATATAGAGTTCTTCCCTCTCGTGCAGAGTACAGGCTAACTCTGAGATTTGACAATGCCTTTATGAGACTCTATGAGATAGCTAAAGAAATAGGGCTAGTTTCAGAAGAGAGACTGACAGTTATGGAAAAGGCAATAGAGACTATAGGAAGAGAGATTGGAAGACTTAAGGAGTTCTCAGTACCTATGGTGGATGCCAATAAAGTTCTTATTGCTGTTGGAGAGGAGCAGAGACTTACAAAAGGGGTAAAAGCTTCTGAGATACTGAAATTTAAAAATGTAAACTACAGGGATCTGGCATCAGTTATGGAGATAGAGGAGTTACCTGAATTTATAAGCAATCAGATAGAAACCCTTGTAAAATATGAAGTATTTATTGAACGTGAGCGTGAGCAGATAGAGCGTTTCAAAAAACTTGAAGATTTGAAGATAGATCCAGAGATGGATTATTCGGCTATAAGAGGACTATCCAATATAGCTAAATCAGGATTGGAAGAGGTAAAACCTTTTTCCATAGGGGAAGCATCGAGAATAAGTGGAGTAACAGGGAACGATATAGCTCTTATAATAGGTCACCTAAGAAGATAATAATATGATATAGAGAATTCATAAAATGTATTTCTATTATTTTTTTAATTAATCAGACATAGAAAACAGGTTGGGTTTTGTACTGAAAATGTTCAAATTCCACCCTTTTTTTGTTCAAAAAAAAGAAAAAAACAGTAAAAATATTAGGGAGAATATGATATAATAAAAACTCAAGGTATATGTAAAAAAAACATTCAGGGGGAGATTATGGAGTTTACTTTAACAACTTTTATATGGTTAGGGGTAGCATGTTTTACAGCAGCATTTATCGACTCAATAGCAGGAGGAGGAGGACTTATAAGTTTGCCGGCATATATGGCAGCAGGAATCCCGCCTCACATAGCTTTAGGTACAAATAAAGTTGCAGCCTCTTTTTCATCAGTATCTAGCAGTCTGAAATTCTGGAAAGCCGGAAAAGTAAATCTCCAGCTTATGAAATATCTGGTACCTTTTTCTTTTATAGGAGCGGTAGCAGGGGCAAAAACAGTACTTCTTATAGACTCCAAATATCTCTACCCGATAGCTTTAGGATTGCTGATATTTACCATTATATACACCTTGTACCATAAAAATATGGGAAATACCAATGATTTTATGGGATTGGATAGCGGCAATATAAAAAAAGGGATACTGATGGCATTTGCCCTAGGATTCTACGATGGTTTCTTTGGACCTGGGACAGGATCATTTCTTATATTTTTGTTGATAAGAATATTTAAATATGATTTTATCAATGCCAGTGGAAATTCAAAAATACTTAATCTTGCAAGTAATATTGCCAGTGTGATAACTTTTATAATATTAGGAAAAGTAAATTATGTATATGCTCTTTCAATGGCAATATTTATGTTTGCCGGAGCCCATGCTGGAGCTCAATTTGCAATTCTGAAAGGAAGTAAGCTGATAAAACCTATATTTGTAACTGTATCTACAATTGTGGCAATCAAAATGGCTTCACAGTTTATAGATTTTACATCTATCGGAGCTCTTCTATGGAGATAAAAAATAAAGGGCTTTTTGCCTTGACGATTCCAATATTTCTTGAGCTGCTTCTTATGACTGTGGTAGGAAATATAGATATACTTATGGTTTCTAGATATTCAGATACCGGAGTTGGAGTTTTGGGAGCCATGAGTCAGGTAATGCATACTCAGAATGTCATATTCAGTTTTATATCCATAGGAACGGGAATTCTTACAGCTCAGTATCTGGGAGCTAAAAACATCCGGAAGATAGATGAGGTAATAAGTGTCTCTCTTCTGTTGAATCTCATTATGGGAGTTTTACTGGGGGCTATATATATGGTTTTCAGTACGTTCATACTGACAAAAATAAAGCTGACTCCTGACCTGGTAGAGATAGGAAAGAACTATTTCAAAATAGTGGGAGGTCTGGGAGTTTTTCAAGCTCTTACAGTGACAGCTTCAGCATCTCTGAGAAGTTATGGTTACACAAAGGAACCTCTCTATATAAATATAGTGATTAATCTTATAAACGTAATAGGAAACGGAATGTTTCTCTTCGGATGGATGGGAATGCCGATATTGGGAGTAACAGGGGTAGGAATAGCCACTGTAACTGCGAGACTTGTAGGAATGCTTATAACTTTATACACCCTTGGAAAATTGTGCCATTATAGGTACAGCTGGAAGAAACTTCTAGTAATCCCACGGGATGTGTTGGGATATATGGCTAGAATAGGAGTGCCCAGCGGAATGGAACATTTGAGCTGGAATCTGGCCCAAGTAGTAATTCTTTCCATGGTAAACACCATGGGAACTCAAGTTATAACCGCCAGAACTTATCTCAATCTGATAGCTTCTTTTATGATGATGTTTTCCATAGCTCTGGGACATGGAACAGCAATACTTACTGGACGTTATATAGGGGAAAAAAATCTGAAAAAGGCCCACGATCAATGCATTAAGAGTCTTAAGATGTCCCTTGTGGCTGTGACGTTGGTATCAATAGTAGTACTTGTTTTTCAAAATCCTATTCTTTCATATTTTACAAAGGATCAGGAGATAATTGATATATGTAAAAAAGTTCTCTGGCTCTTCCTCATAATAGAACCTGGAAGAACCTTTAATATAGTGATAATAAACTCTCTCCATGCTGCAGGAGATGTGAAATTTCCTATGATAATGGGAATAATATTTATGTTTGGAATAGCAGTATCCCTTTCGTGGTTCCTGGGAATACAGATGGGAATGGCCCTTGTAGGTATCTGGCTGGCTAACAGTGCAGATGAATGGATAAGAGGACTTCTTATGCTTTGGCGTTGGAATAGCGGAAAATGGAAGGAAAAGAGTTTTGTATAACCTCAAATTGAATTGATGGAATAAATTAGTTATAATTGAAGATAGAATGTTAGGAATAAAGTTTAATTAATTTAAAATTTTTAATAAAAATAATCAGGAGGAACAAAATGGAATTATCAAAAAGAATCCAAGCTTTAAAAACATCTCCAGTTAGAAAACTGGTACCTTATGCGGAGTCTACTCTTAAAAAAGGAATCAAGCTTCACTATCTAAACATAGGACAGCCAGATATCGCTACTCCGAAAGTGTTTTTCGATGCTATAGCTAACTACCAGGAGCCTGTACTTAAGTATGCTCACTCGGCTGGACTTAAGGAGCTTATTCTTGGAATCCAGAAATATTATGCAAGAAAGAACATGGATTATGCATATGAGGAGATTCTTGTAGTTAACGGAGGATCTGAGGCACTTCTATTTGTGCTTATGTCTATCTGTGATGAAGGAGACGAGATTATGATTGCTGAGCCTTACTATGCAAACTACAACTCATTCTTCGACATGCTAGGAATCAAGCTTAATGCTATACCTACAGTTGCTGAGGAAGGATTCCACCTACCATCATACGAAGAGATGGCTAAGAGAATTACTCCAAAGACAAAGGCTATAATGCTTTCTAACCCATCGAACCCTACTGGAGTTATCCATACTAAAGAGGAAATGGATATGATAGCAAGACTTGCTAAAGAAAATGACCTATTCATAATCTCTGACGAAGTTTACAGAGAGTTTGCATACGGAGACAGACAGGCAGTAAGTTTTGGAACATTCAAAGATCTTGAGGACAGAGTTGTAATAATCGATTCTATCTCTAAGAGATACTCAGCTTGTGGAGCAAGAGTTGGATGTGTTGTTTCTAAAAATGAGATGTTCATGTCAGCAGTTTACAAACTTTGTCAGTCAAGACTATCAGTACCTACTCTTGAGATGGTTGGAGCAGCAGCTCTTTATGACCTTCCAGATGATTACTTAGAGGATGCAAGACTTGAGTACCAGAAGAGAAGAGATGTACTATTCCAAGAGCTTTCAGCTATGCCAGGTGTAACAACTAAAGAGCCTGAGGGAGCTTTCTACTCAGTAGTAAAACTTCCAGTAGAGAATGCAGAGGATTTTGTAATCTGGCTTCTAACTGAGTTCTCAATAGACGGAGAGACTACATACCTTACTCCAGCTGAAGGATTCTATTCAACTCCAGGATCTGGAAAGAACGAAGTAAGAATCTCTTATGCTGTAAGTGAAGAGAACCTAAGAAAATCAATGAGAATAATGAGAGAAGGTCTTGCTAAATATCAAGAGCTTAAAAAATAAAAAAATAATTGACATGTTATCTTGTACTGTGATACAGTAACTTGAAAAAAATATGCTGTATACTGTATACAGCATATTTAAATTGGGAGGAAAAATTGGAAAGACTAAAAATCACTGAAACGGTTTTAAGAGATGGACATCAGTCCCTTATTGCCACAAGACTTACCACGGCAGAGATTCTTCCTATCCTTGAGAAGATGGATCAGGCAGGTTACTACTCTCTAGAAGTTTGGGGAGGAGCAACTTTTGATGCCTGCATCAGATTCCTTAATGAGGATCCATGGGAGAGACTTAGAGAGATAAAAAAGAGAGTTAAAAATTCAAAACTTCAGATGCTTCTGAGAGGTCAGAACCTACTAGGTTACAGACACTATGGAGATGATATTGTTGAGAAGTTTGTACAGAAATCTATAGAGAACGGAATAGACATCATAAGAATTTTTGATGCTCTAAACGATTTGAGAAACGTAAGAGTTGCAGCAGAGGCTACTAAAAAATATGGTGGACACTGCCAGATAGCTATCTCTTATACAATCAGTCCTGTTCATACAATAGAGTACTATGTAAATCTAGTTAAAGAGATAGAGGCTATGGGAGCAGATTCTATAGTTATCAAGGACATGGCAGGGATACTTCTTCCTGAGCGTGGATATGAGCTTATCAAAGCTATTAAAGCTGTATCATCTCTACCACTTGAGCTTCACTCGCATGCTACAAGTGGAATAGCAGAGATGCTATATCTAAGAGCAGTAGATGCTGGAATAGATATTCTAGATACTGCTATTTCAACTTTCTCAGGAGGAACAGCACAGCCAGCTACTGAATCTCTATGCAGAACCCTAGAGGGAGGAGCAAGAGATCCACAGCTTAATATGGAACTTCTGAAAGAGATAGCTGAATATTTCAAACCTATCAGAAAAAAATATCTGGATGCAGGAATACTTAATGCCCAGGCACTATTTACAGAGCCAAGCATACTTGAGTATCAGCTTCCAGGAGGAATGCTTTCTAACCTTGTATCACAGCTGACAGCTCAAAAAGCTGCTCACAAATATGAAGAGGTACTGAGAGAGATACCTAGAGTAAGAGAAGATCTTGGATTCCCGCCTCTAGTAACTCCACTGTCACAGATGGTTGGAACTCAGTCGGTATTTAACGTACTGGTTGGAGAGAGATACAAGATGGTTCCAAAGGAGATCAAGGACTATGTACTTGGACTTTACGGAAAATCACCAGCTCCTATGAAAGAGGAGATAGTTAAAAAGATAATAGGAGATGCTGAAGTTTTCACAGGAAGACCAGCAGACAAAATAGAGCCTGAATTTGATAAGATAAAGGCTGAGATAGGAACTCTTGCAAAAACTGAGGAAGATGTACTTATGTACGCAATGTTCCCTCAGATAGCTAAAGAGTACCTGGATAAGAGAGAGAATCCTGTAAAAGTTCAGGAGAAAAAAGTTCAGCACATTAATATTGTGTTCTAGGAAAAGGAGAGCGTATGAACGGTATATTTGGAGCAGAGATATCTCTTATGGAATCTCTACTTGTAACAGGAATATGTATGACAATAGTTTTCGTCATACTTCTGATCATAGCTGGAATATTGAGTCTTTTTAAATATATTCCTGCTGAGGCAAAAGTTGAGAAAAACGTAGCTAAAAAGCAGACAGCTCAGGCTCCTGCTAAGGTTGAAACAAAAGCCTTTGATCCAAACTCAGTTACAGATGAGAGAATGGTAGTGGCAATGCTAGTGGCATCTATGGAAGCAGCAGCAGAAAATGATGGAGCATATATCAAAGTTAGAAATATCAGAGAAATCTAATAAACTTAAGAGAATGAGGAGAGAGACAATGATAAAAGTATATAAGATAAAAGTTGCAGAGAAAGTTTACGAAGTTGAAGTTGAAGCAATAACTGAGAAAGAGGGAAAGATAGCATCTTCTGCCCCAGCAGCAGTACCTGCTCCAGCAGCAAAAGATCCTGAAGCTTACGGAGAGGGAACTAAGATAGAAGCTCCTATGCAAGGTAAAATTTTAGATGTAGTTGTATCTGTAGGATCTAAAGTTAAAGCTGGAGAGACTCTAATAGTAATCGAAGCTATGAAGATGGAGAACCCAATCGTAGCTCCATGTGATGGAACTATTACATCTATCTCTATAAACAAGGGAGATATGGTTGACGGTGGAGATATACTAGCGACAATCGCATAATAAGCGTTAAAAAAGGAGAGTAAAATGGAGTTATTAATGAGCTTATACGCTACCACAGGAATCGCAATGATGACTATGGAACAGTTTATCATGCTGTGTATAGCGTTATTTCTAATATATTTAGCAGTTAAGAAACAGTATGAACCATACCTTCTGCTACCGATATCTTTCGGAATGTTTCTAGTTAACTTCCCATCTCCAGTAGGAGAGGGATTAATGGAGCCGGGTGGGCTTATGTATATCCTTTATCAAGGAGTTAAGGCTGGAGTTTATCCACCGTTAATTTTCCTAGCTATAGGAGCAAGTACAGACTTCGGTCCACTTATTGCCAATCCTAAGAGTATGCTTCTTGGAGCAGCAGCTCAAGTTGGAATCTTCGGAGCATTCCTGGGAGCTACTATGCTTGGAATGACTGGTGGAGAGGCAGCTTCAGTTGGAATCATCGGAGGAGCAGATGGACCTACAGCAATCTACCTGACATCTAAACTTGCACCTCACCTGCTTGGACCAATAGCGGTTGCAGCTTACTCATATATGGCACTGGTACCAGTTATTCAGCCGCCTATTATCAGAATGCTGACTACTCCTGAGCAGAGAAAAATCAAGATGACTCAGCTTCGTGCTGTAAGTCAGAGAGAGAAGATAATATTCCCAATCGCAGTAGCAGGAATAGTTATACTTCTTATTCCTTCATCAGCACCTCTTGTAGGAATGCTAATGCTGGGTAACCTTATGAAGGAATCTGGAATAGTGCCAAGTCTTGTTGAAAACATCAAGGGAGCATTACTGTATATAGTTACTATCTTCATAGGACTTACAGTTGGAGCTACAACAAATGCAGCTTCATTCCTAAATGTTACAACTATAAAGATAATTGTAATGGGACTTTTCGCTTTTGCATGTGGAACAGCTGGAGGAGTTATCTTCGGAAGAGTTATGTGTGCCCTGACTGGTGGAAAAATCAACCCTATGATAGGAGCAGCAGGAGTTTCTGCAGTACCTATGGCAGCTAGAGTTGTTCAGAAAGTTGGACAGGAAGAGAATCCAAGTAACTTCCTACTGATGCATGCTATGGGACCTAACGTAGCAGGAGTTATCGGTTCAGCGGTTGCAGCAGGAGTTCTTCTTGCACTATTTAAATAAGAAATTATTTTTAGGAAATATTAGAAGGAGAGAGTATATATTTATATACTCTCTCCTTAAGTGCTTTTAGAAGAATTGCTTTTAGAGATGTGTATATAAACAAAAATAAATATGAACTAAAGGAGATTTTTATGGAACTGTTGTTACTTTTTACGATACTTATAATCGGTTTTGTAATGCTTATCAAGGGAGCTGATTTTTTAATAGATGGAGCTGTGGCTCTTTCCAGAAAATTTAGAGTACCTGAGATAGTTATAGGGCTTACTGTAGTAGCCTTCGGAACTTCAATGCCTGAACTAGTGGTAAATACCTTTGCCAGTTTTAAGGGACAGGGCTCTATTGTCTATGGAAATGTAATCGGAAGTAATATAGCCAACATACTCCTTATACTGGGGATAACCTCTCTGATAAAACCTATCACTATGCAGAAAAATACAGTATGGAAAGAGATACCCTACTCTCTCATAGCTGTTATAGTGCTTTTCTTCCTTTCTCGGAATGGAACTCTTTTTAGAGGAGATGCAGCTGTACTCCTATGTTTTTTTGTAGGATTCATAATCTATATTTTCTTTATAGCTAAAACAGGAGAACTAGATGCTGAAGAAAGTGAAGGTATGGGAACAGGAAAGATGTCACTCTATCTAATATTGGGATTTGTAGGGCTTATGTATGGAGGAAAACTGGTAGTGGATTCAGCAGTAAAAATTGCCCAGATGCTTCAGGTAAGTGAAAAACTTATCTCTCTCACTATTGTATCCATAGGAACATCTCTTCCAGAGCTTGCAGCATCTATAACAGCAGCTAGAAAGGGCAATTCAGATATGGCCATAGGAAATGTTGTGGGATCCAATATCTTCAATATCTTTTTGATTATGGGAATGAGCGGACTGGTTAGACCGATAGCCTATGATATGAAGTTTGATTTTGATTTCGGAGTATTGCTTTATGCTACTATGATACTTATACTTTCAGCTTTTGTCTTTAAAAAACATGTTATCCAGAAAAGAAAAGGGGCACTTATGCTCATCTCTTATATAATATATGTGGTATACTCAATCAATATGGCCTAAGTAAAAGCATCTATGAAAATTACAATTCCTCCCTTGACTTAAAATTTTTCCCGTGAGATAATCAACGGGACAAGATTTTATTTTAGGGGGGATTTTTTTATGAGAAAATATTTACTAAGATTATCAACATCAGTACTTATGCTAATTATGACTGTAATGGCTTTTGCTGCCAAAACAGTGGATATTCAGTTTCTTGTGACGAGTGATCTGCACGGGAAATTTATGCCTTATGAGTATTCTACAGCTTCTGAAAACAAAAACGGAAGTGCTGTACAGGTTTCTACTCTAATGAAGAAACTTAGAGAGGAACATAAAAATACCATAGTTTTTGAAAACGGAGATACTGTTCAGGATAACTCACACGAGCTTTTTCTGAAAGATAAGACAAGCCCGATAATCATGGCTATGAACGAGATGAAATATGATGCTTTTGTACCTGGAAACCATGAGTTTAATTTTGGAATGGAGACTTTAGATCATATAATAAAAAGTTTTGAAGGGCAGTTCCTGGTAGCTAACCTATATAAAGACGGAAAAAGAGTTTACCAGCCATATAAAATATTCGATAAAGAGGGAGTAAAAGTAGCACTTATAGGTGTAGTAACTCCTCATATTAAAAAATGGGATTCTGAGAATCTTAAAGGTTATGATGCAACAAATCCTGTGGAAGAGGTTAAGAAGCTTATACCTGAACTAAAGGGAAAAGCTGATCTGATCGTAGTAGGAGCTCATATGTCTGCAGGGGGAGAGTACGGAGACGGAGACTCGGCACAGGCTATAGCAGAATCTAACCCTGAGGTTGCAGTTGTAATTGCAGGACACGAGCACTCGGTTATCAATACAAGAGCCAACACTGGAGCGGTAATAATTGAGCCAGGAAAATGGGGAGAGATGGTTGCTCAGGTAGTTGTAACTTTAACAGAGGAAAATGGAAAATGGACAGTTAAAAATAGAGAAGAGAATATCAAATCTCAGAACGTCCTAATCAATGATAGAAAGAATAAGACAATTGTTCCTGCAGATGAGGAGCTTGTAAAAAAGCTGGAGTCTTTCCACAAGAGAGCCATAGCTGATTCTGAAACTATAATCGGAGAACTTAAGGGTGGAAATCTGGTTAAAGATGATGAGATAAAAGGAATACCTACAGCTCAGATAGAGCCTACAGCTATGATATCTTTTATCAACGAAGTACAGAAATACTATACTGGAGCAGACATTGCAGCAGCAGCGGCCTTCAGAAATGATGCCAACATGTTTGAGGGACCTATCAAGAAATCTGACGTGGCACTTATCTATAAATATGATAATACTCTGAGAGCCTATGAGCTTACAGGAGCACAGCTTAAGAAGTTTATGGAATGGTCAGCTGAATATTACAACCAGCACCAGCCTGGAGATCTTACAATCTCTTTCAACCCTAATATCAGAGGTTATAACTATGATATGTTCTCAGGAGTTAAATATGATGTAAATATCTCTAAACCTGCAGGATCAAGAATAGAGAATCTGAGAAAAACAGATGGAACACCTATCAAAGATACAGATAAATATATAGTAGCAGTAAATGACTACAGAGGAAAAACAACTCTTTCCAATGAGAAATCAGGACTTTTCCCGGGAATTCAGCCGGTTAGAGACCTTTTCGTAGAAAGAGGAGATGCAGGAAGAATCAGAGACCTTATCAGAGAGTATATTGAGAAGGTAAGAGGGGGAGTTATCACACCTGAAACTGAAAACAACTGGAAAATAACTGGATACGAGTGGGATGAGAAACTTCATCAAGAAGTTGCAGAGCTTGTAAATTCTGGAAAACTTCAGATACCTGCTTCTGAAGATGGAAGAACACCAAATGTAAAATCTATAACTGTTGAAGATCTGAAAAAAGCTAAAAAATAATAACAAGCTATATAACTATAGAAAAAAAAGTTCAATTATATTGAGCTTTTTTTATTTTCATAAATCAGTTATAATCAGATATAGAAAAATAGCGGAGGAAAAATGAAACTGAATTTAAAGTTTGACAGGGAGAACCTCTATAGAGGGGAGATTCCATTTTATCTAGAGAGTCTGGGAAAAAATATGGTGTACCTGTGTTCATCCAAGAGAAATATAAATGATTATTACTGGGTATTAAAAGATATATACCCAGGAGAGGTAATAAGACCTGAGGACAGTTCAGAGGAGGATTACCGAAATTTTAATTATAAAATAATAGAAGCCCTAGACAGAAATCAGAACTTTATTGTTCTGGTAACTTTGGAATTTTTTCTCAGGGAGTATATATTTTCGGGAAACAGGATAAGAATCGCCCTGGGAGAGAGTTTTAATCTGAAAAAGATGATAGAAAAGCTGGAGATGGAAGGTTACACCAGAAACTATCTGATAGACAGCCGTCTGCAGTATTCTCTCCGTGGGGATATATTGGATTTTTTTCCTGTAAATGGAGAGCATCCCATCAGGGTAGAGTTCTTTGATGACAGGGTGGAACGTATCACCTATTTTCATATGGATACTCAACGGAGCATTGAGAAATTAGATGAAGTGGATATGTATATGGAGAATAATAAAAAACCTGGAGAGAACTTTCTAAAGCTGTTTTCTGGAGGGGAGAACGGAACAGATATTCAATATATTGTAGAGAATCTAGAGGTGCTGAGCTATCGTTTTCAAGAGATAATATTTGAAAATCCAGGGAACAGGGCAGAACTTGAGGAGAGATTTCAGGCCAGTATAGGAAAGTTTCGGGAGATAAAAAATCTGAGACTGGGAAATGAAGAGCTTCTAAGATATCAGGACTATGAAGAGGTAAAAAAAATATCTAAGGAGAGAAAGATAGTTGTACTCAGTGAGGAAGAAGCCAGATACCGTGAGATATTTGAAGCTTATTCCAACATAGTGATACAAAAATATCCCATGTATGAGGGATTTCATAATGGAGATACACTCTATCTCACAGACCGTGAGCTGAAGGGAATAAGAGTCCGTAGAGAGTACAGAAGAGAGATAGAAGTGAAAAGACAGGAGATTTCTGCTATCTCCAAGGGAGAATATATTATCCATGAGAGTTTTGGAGTCGGGATATATATGGGAACTGTTCTGATAAATGATCAGGAGTATCTAGAGGTAAAATATGCAGATCAGGACAAACTCTTTGTACCTATGGGAAGCCTGGACAGAATAGAAAAATTTCAGGTGGAGCCTGGAATGGAGCCGGAAATATACAAACTGGGGCGAAAGGGATTCCGAAAACGTAGGGAGAGACTTCAGGACGACATGGCAAAATTTGCCCTGGAGATCATAGAGGTTCAGGCTCGGAGAAAATTGGCTCTAGGCCACAGATTTGGGAGGGATACCCTTCTGCAGGAGGAGTTTGAAGAGGCTTTTCCATATAATCTGACCCTGGACCAGAACCGTGCTGTGGAAGATACCAAGAGGGATATGGAGTCTGGAAGAGTCATGGACAGAATAATCTGCGGAGATGTGGGATGCGGAAAGACAGAGGTGGCCATCCGTGCTGCATTTAAGGCGGCCATGGATGGAAAACAGGTGGCCCTTATGGTTCCTACCACTGTTCTGGCCCAGCAGCACTATGAGAGGATTGTTGAAAGGCTGAAAAATTATCCTGTTACAGTGGAACTTCTGAGCCGTATAAAAACAGAACGGGAGCTGGAGGAATGTTACAAAAAAATAGCCAGTGGAGGAATAGATATTGTGGTGGGAACCCATAAAATCCTTTCATCTGAGATAAACTTCAAGGATCTGGGACTTGTTATCATAGATGAGGAGCAGAAATTCGGAGTAAAGGCCAAGGAGAAACTGAAAACCCTCCGAACCAACGTGCATATGCTTACCCTGACAGCTACCCCTATTCCTAGAACCCTTAATCTAGCTCTCTTGGGCATCAGGGATATATCTATAATAGAAACCCTTCCTGAAGGTCGTCTGCCTATCCAGGACTATTTTATAGAGAAAAAAGATGAAGCTATAAGGGATGCCGTGATGAGGGAATTTGCCCGGGAGGGTCAGAGCTTCTATATCTACAACAGGGTAAAGGGGATAGAGCGTCGGGAGGAGGAGCTGAGGAAGATGCTTCCTGGATTTCTAAAAATAGATCATATCCATGGGCAGATGCCTCCCCGTGAGATTCGAGAGATCCTTCACCAGTTTGAAAACGGAGAGATAGACCTTCTACTGGCTACAACAATTGTGGAAAACGGAATAGATGTGGAGAATGCCAACTCCATAATAATAGAGGGTACAGACAAACTGGGACTTTCTCAGATGTATCAGCTGAGGGGAAGGGTAGGAAGAGGCCACGAAAGGGGTTACTGCTACTTTCTTACAGACCCGGGGAAAGATATTCGGAGCAAGGTAAAGCAACGTGAGGAATCTATGAGATCCCTGGGAGAGATGGGAGCCGGAACAGGATTTAACCTCTCCATGGAGGACATGAGGATAAGAGGAGCTGGAGAGGTACTGGGAGAGCGCCAGCACGGTGCCATAGAGATACTCGGCTACGGACTGTACATGAAGCTTCTTCAGGAGGAGATAGCTAAGCTCAAGGGAGAATATATAGAGGAGCTCCCAGAGTTTACCCTGGACCTCACTCTGCCTAGATATATTCCAGATACATATATAGAGGAGAGGGAGAAACTGATACTCTACAAGAGAATAGCTCAGATAGGCAAATTAGAGGATATCGGAGATATTGGAGAGGAGCTGGAAGACAGATTCGGGCCTATGCCTTATCCTGTGAAATCCTATCTCCGTGGAGAAAAACTTAAGCTTATGGCTAAAAGAGCAAGAGTTATAGCCATCCATGAAGAGCGAGAGGGGACAACTCTGATAAAATTCCAGGAAGATAAACTTCATATGGAAAAATTGGTGGAGATAATGGAATCGGGAAAAGGAAAATATATAAGAAGTCAGGGAGCATTGAGATATATGGGAACTCCTGAGAGATTTTTCCGTGATTACTTGGGGTGAGTAGAAAAAATTGTTCCGAGAACGGTGCTTCCGCCTACGCTATCCTCCGGATACGCTTGGACTCACGCAAGGTTCTCTACACAATTTTTTCAGTAAGGTTTGGATAGAATAGAACAATGAAACAATAAAATAATAGAACAAGAAAAAAAGATAACTGTTTCAAGATAGGAGAGAAAAAATGACAGAATTTGACAAATTAGTCCAGCTTATGGCAACCCTGAGAGGAGAGAACGGGTGTGCCTGGGATAGGAAACAGACAATAGAAAGTTTGAAAGAGTATCTTTTGGAGGAAACATATGAGACTCTAGAGGCCATGGATTTGGGAGGAGAGGAGCTGAAGGGAGAGCTGGGAGACCTACTTCTCAATATAGTTTTTCAGGCCCAGATATGCCAGGAAAAGGGAGAGTTTGGAATAGAGGATGTGATAAAGAAACTTTCAGAGAAACTTATCAGAAGACACCCTCATATTTTTCAAAGTGAGATAAAAAATCTTACTCCAGAAGAGGTAAAAAAGCAGTGGGACAGTATAAAGAGAGATGAGAAGGAGCACAGGGATAGAAAATCTATACTGGACGGAATACCTAAAGCTCTTCCACCTATGGCCCGAGCCGAGAAGATAATAAAAAAAGTTTCAGGAGTAGGCTTTGACTGGGACACACCTGAGGGAGTGTTGGATAAAATTGAGGAGGAGCTTCATGAGGTAAGAGAGGAACTCCGAAGCGGAGACCGTGAAAAACTGGGAGAAGAGATAGGAGATCTGATGTTTTCCCTGATAAATATGGCCCGTTACTTAGGATATAACAGTTCAGATTTATTGAACAAGACCAACCATAAATTTGAGAGACGTTTCCGTCATGTGGA
>JBOFCM010000108.1:0-5782 GCA_051646055.1 Fusobacteriaceae bacterium | reverse complement strand
ATATGATGATGCCTATGGGAGTTGGAACCGAAATTTAACATAAATTTTGGGACGAACTCATTTTCTGTTACAAATGAGATCTCCCAAGGAATATAGCTGAGGATATTGAAGCTTGGGATTTTATCTCAAGCTTTTTTTGTTTTCTATCTGAAGGAGGAATTGAAATGATACAGCTAAAAAATGTGGTTAAAACTTATGAGACAGGAGGGAAGAGGGTGGAAGCCCTGAAAGAGTTTTCACTCCATCTGAAAAAAGGGGAGATAACGGGAATTATAGGTTATTCCGGTGCAGGGAAGAGCACACTTCTCCGGTGTATAAACCTTCTAGAGGTTCCCACTTCTGGAGAGGTAGTTGTAGACGGGCTCTCCTTAAACACCCTGGCTCCCAAGGAACTCAGGGAGAGCAGAAAAAAAATAGGGATGATATTTCAGCACTTCAATCTGATGAGAAGCAGAACAGTGGAGAAAAATATCGCCTATCCCCTAAAGAACAGCGGACTTTCCAGGGAGGAGATTGAAAAAAGAGTGGACGAACTCTTGGATCTGGTAAACCTCAGGGATAAAAAGAAAAGCTATCCCTCCCAGCTGAGCGGAGGACAGAAGCAGAGGGTGGGAATAGCAAGAGCACTGGCCAGCAGACCGGATATTCTCCTCTGTGACGAGGCTACCTCAGCCCTGGATCCTGAAACTACAATCTCTATCCTGAAACTTCTGAAAAAAATAAATTCAGAACTGGGAGTAACGGTAGTTCTCATAACACATCAGATGGAGGTAATAAAGGAGATCTGTGACAGGGTTGTTGTTATGGAAGATGGATTTATTAGGGAGGATGGAGATGTGACTGAGATTTTTTCCAGGCCTCAGGCAGGGATAACCAAAAAATTTCTCTCTACGATTTTCAACAATCACAAGATAGAGAGCTATCTGGAAAAAATTGAGCTAGAAGAAAACGAGAAGGTTCTGAAGCTCTCCTATCTGGGAGAGAGAACAGAGGAGGCATATATCTCCAGACTTTCCAAGGAGTATGACGTGGAGGCCTCGATTCTTTTTGGGAATATAGAACTTATAAAAGATACTCCCATTGGAAATCTGGTGGTAAAAATCCGGGGAGAGCGGGAGAGAGTGGCCGATTCAATAGAATACCTAAGAGAAAATAATATATATACGGAGGTGCTGAAAGATGTGGGAGAAAATTCTTAACTCTATGGAAAATGTAATCAAATATCAGAATGAGATGGGGAAAGCTGTGGGAGAAACTCTCCTTATGGTGACAGTTGCAGGGATAATATCCACCCTAATAGGGCTTATCATGGGTGTGGTTCTAGTAATCACCAAAAAAAATGGAATAATGGAAAACAAAGTCATAAATACACTCCTGGGAAAAGTTATAAACATATTCAGATCCATTCCCTTTGTGATACTTCTTGCCGCCCTTATACCTGTGACAAGGTTTCTCATGGGAACGACCATAGGGCTCAAGGGAGCAATAGTTCCCCTCATCTTCGGATCAGCTCCCTTTGTTGCAAGACAGATTGAATCAGCACTTCTAGGAGTTGATTCTGGGGTGATTGAGGCTGCCCACTCCATGGGCTCCTCTCCCTTGGAGATAATTTACAGGGTTCTTCTGAGGGAAGCCCTTCCTGAGATAGTTTATGCCCTCATCATTACAACTGTAAGTCTCATCGGATTTTCCGCTGTGGCAGGAACCGTAGGCGGAGGAGGACTGGGAGATTTTGCCATAAGATACGGATATCAGCATTTTAAAACAGATATCATGGTGGTCACAATCATCCTGCTTGTAACTCTTATCTCCTTTATCCAATGGACGGGAGAAAAAATATTAAAAAAAATAAAAAGATAAACGGAGGAGATATTTATGAAACTATTTAAAAATTTAGTATGGCTGCTTATTACTCTTGCCTTTTTACAGGGTTGCGGAAAAGAAGCTGAAAAGCAAGGAAAGGATGCTCAGAGCTCTAAAGTGATAAAGCTGGGAATAAACGGAGATGAGAATGTGGTCTGGGAAAATGTGAGAGATATTTTAGCCAAAGAAAATATTGAGCTGAAATTTGTAAATTTTGCAGACTATATCCGTCCCAACCTGGCTCTTCAGGAAAAGGAGATAGACCTCAATGCTTTCCAGACTGAGATATATTTTGATAATTTCAAAAAAGAACACAATCTTACCATAGAGAAACTAGGTTATACACTTCTGGCACCTATGGGAATCTATTCCAAAAAGGTAACAGATATCTCCCAGGTAAAGGATGGTGGAACAGTGGCTATACCCAATGACAGTGCCAACGGGGGAAGAGCACTTCTACTCCTTCAGGATGCAGGATTTATACTCTTAAATGAGGGAGTGGGAGCTCTTCCAAGGGTAAAGGATATTAGTGAGAACAAAAAAAATATTAAGATTGTGGAACTTACAGCAACTCAGATTCCCAGATCTATCCAGGATGTGGATGCAGCAGTTATCAACAACGGAGTGGCAGTTCAAGCTGGATACTCCCCTCTTAAAGATTCTATCTTCATAGAGGATCCCAAACAGGAGAGAATGAAGCTTTACTTCAACCTCATAGCTTCAAGAGCTGACAACAGAGAACTTCCTGAAATCAAAAGGCTGGTGGAGGTATATCAGTCACCGGAAAACAGAAAAATCATAGAGGACTACTACAAAGGTTCATCTATACCGGCATTCTAACAAACTAAAATGGGAATAAAAAGGAGAAGGATATGGAGAAAAAAATAATAGATTTTTTAGATGGAAAAAGAGAAGAATTTATAGGTTTGAGCCAGGAGATACACCGTAATCCTGAGATAGGAAATGAGGAGTTTTTTGCCTCTACGCTATTGAAAGGATACCTGAAAAAAAATGGATTTGAGGTGGAGGAGAATATAGCCGGCCATAAGACAGGATTTATAGCCAGAAAAAAATCTCCAGTAAGAGAGGGAGAGAGGGTTCCCAAGATAGCTTTCCTTGCTGAATACGATGCACTTCCCGGACTGGGACATGCATGTGGGCACAATATCATAGGAGCCATCAGTACAGCAGGTGCTGTGGCTCTGGGAGAATTTCTAGAGGAGGTTCCAGGAGAGGTTGTCGTCTATGGCTGTCCTTCAGAGGAAGGGGGAGAGAACGGAAGTGCCAAGGCCTCCTATGTGAAGGAAAATCTTTTTCATGGTGTAGATGCAGCAATGATTATCCATCCTGGAAGTGAAAACTGCAGAACAGGAAAAAGCCTGGCTCTCAATCCCCTGGATTTTGAATTTTTCGGACAGTCTGCCCATGCTGCTGGTTCTCCGGAAAAGGGGAAAAACGCCCTGGATGCCCTAATCCATCTCTTCAACGGAATAGCCACCCTGAGACAGCATGTGACTTCTGATGTGAGAATCCACGGGATAATTACCCACGGAGGAGATGCTCCCAATATAATTCCCGACTACACCAAGGGAAGATTCTATATCAGAGCCGAGACAAAGGAGGGAGTTGACAGAGTGACAGAACAAATTGAGAAAATAGCTCAGGGAGCCTGCCTGATAACAGGATGTCAGGTGAAAATTTCCAACTTCCAAAATAGGGTAGATAACCTTATCCCCACAGAATACTTCGACACTCTGTATGCTGAAACCCTTGAAAAACTGGGAGAAAAGGCGAGCTCTGTTCCTCGAAAAAGCATGGGCTCCACCGATGTTGGAAATGTGAGCCATGTCATTCCTACGATTCACCCTACCATAAAGATCTGTGACAATCCAATTCCGGCCCATACTCATGAGTTCGCAGCAGCCGCATCCTCATCCAAGGGAGATGAGGCTGTGATTCTAGGGGGGAAAGCTCTGGCTCTTCTAGGTTTAAGACTCCTTCAAAATCCTGAGGAGATCAGAAAGATAAAGGAAGCTCATTTTTCTTAAGTCCTCCAGCTGAAATTATTCCGAAAATAATACTGTCAGAAATTGCCATTCCGGTTAAGCAGCCTCCACCGTGCACTCCACCTGTAACTTCTCCTGCAGCAAATAAATTTTTTATGGGGAGGCCCTGATTGTTTAAAACTTGAGCATTTTCATTTATAGCTATTCCCCCGTTGGTATAGTGAACAGATGGAGAAACCTTAAAAAAATAGAAGGGAGGAACTAATATTTTAGAAGTAAGGTTCCTTCTGTTGAATTCTAAATCTTGTTTGTTTTTCACATAATTGTTGTAATTTTCTAAAGTTGTTTCTAAATTTTCAAAATCAATTCCCATAAAATCGCATCCATCTTTGATAGAGTTAAAAATTCCGAAATTTTTATTAAAACTATTTCTGGAAACTTCATCTTTAAATTTAGCGGTATAATTATTAATTTTTTCTAAGGAGCTATCCCACAAAACAAATGCACAGCTCTCTTTTTGAGAAAGGATAGCTTCAGAAAGAATATTTCTATTCATATTTTCTTTTGAAAAACGTTTTCCATCTTTATTGATTAGAATAGCTCCGTCATAAATAGCAAATCCAAGATATGAAAGATCTCCAGTACCATAGCTTGCAAAGGGAATAGTTTCGACAGATTCGATGTTCAATAATTTTGCACCTAATTTTTGTGAAAAAATAATACTATCTCCTGTATTTCCGCTATTGTTGGTGGAGTTGTATCTAAAGTCTAAATGGGGAACTACAGTTTTTCTAAAGGAGATATTTTGGCTAAATCCTCCACTTGCTAAGATAACTTTCTTAGCTTTAATCTGTTTTTCAATCCCTTTAATTTCAATAATAACTCCATTTACCTCATTATTTTCATAGATTAGATTTTTACAGATTGAGTTAGTAAAAATTTGTCCCCCCAATTGCAAACTTCTCTCTTTTAAATGTGAAATTAGCTCTACACCATATTTTCCAGAGAGTTTCTTTTTAAAATACCTGTTCAATTTAATTTCAAAAAAACCATCATTTCTAAGTTTAAGATTTAACTCGCGATCTAACCATTCCTCTAGATATTTGAGTTTTTCTAAAAAAGAATCTACAAGATTAACAGAATTAAGATTTTTTCCTACGCTAAGAATATCCTTTCTAAAGTTTTTAATACTTTCAAAATTAGTATAATCTGGAAAAACAAAAGCCCCTAAGGAGAGAAGTGTATTTCCTCCAATATATGGCATTTTTTCAAATACTCCAACAGATAATCCCTGTTTTCTTGCTTCTATAGATGCCGCTAATCCTGCGGCTCCAGCTCCAATTATAACAACATCAAAATTTTCTTCAGAATTCTTTGAAAAATCTTTATCCCAACCTATTTTAGGCAAGGTATTGGATTTGAAAAAAAGAAAATTTAAATACTCTTCATCTGCACCAGCAATAACCAGAGCTTTTAAAACAGCCTCTTTAATCCCTTTAGAAGTATAGGAGCAACCTGAAACGTTAGGAACATAGATACAATTCTTTTGCATAATCAACTTTGGAATAATTTCAAAGGCAGGGACAGATATTATAGAAGTTTCATTGTGAGAGGTTATATTTATTTTTCTTATATTATTATTAGAGATAATTACATTCAGATGTATCTCTCCATTGTATCCAAATCCAAAACTCGAGTATATCCCATCTTTCAATTTTTTTTTCTCAATTTTTTTTACCTTTATGGGGACTTGTATCTCTTTGATGTGATCTTTTTTATTTTGTGTCATAAAGAAATTGACAAGTTCTAATTCATAAAAAATGCCTTCAGTTTTCAACTTGTTTTTCCAGGCAAAATCAAATATTTTTTTCAAGGCTAATTCACGGTTATCAGAATAATTTATACTTAAAAAC
>JBOFCM010000107.1:0-19835 GCA_051646055.1 Fusobacteriaceae bacterium | reverse complement strand
TGTCAGCTGCCGGAACTTATCGACTCATCGGATTTCTCTCCAGAGGCCTGGATAGAGATTGGACAAATAATTGAAAAAAATTATGATAAATATCTAGGATTTGTCATCCTTCATGGAACTGATACTATGGCTTATTCGGCATCAGCCCTGTCATTCATCTGTAAAAACATGTCTAAACCGGTTATATTTACGGGTTCTCAAGTTCCCCTTCAGACTCCTAGAAGCGATGCTCTTCAAAACCTTATCACTTCAATCATGATAGCTGGAAACGAATACTACGGAATAAAACTTATACCTGAAGTTTCTATCTTCTTCAGAGACACTCTTCTCCGTGGAAACCGTGCTAGAAAACTAGATGCTTCCAATTATTTCGGATTCTCATCTCCTAACTTTTCACCTCTAGCAGATGTGGGTGGAGATGTGAGCATTGTAAAGGACAGAATCCTTAAAAAGTCTAATAAAGATTTCTACATAGATCCTTACTTTGATAAAAATGTTATGGTTATCGAAATTTTTCCTGGACTTCAGCCTAGATACATTAAAAATATGATAGATGCCAACCCTGAGCTTAAGGGAATAGTTCTTAAAACTTTTGGAAATGGAAATGCTCCTACTAAAAAAGAGTTTCTGGATGTTATAGAATATATCAATAGTAAAGGAATCGTAGTTGTAGATATCACCCAATGTACTAAGGGATTTGTAAAGATGGGACTTTATGAAGCCAGTGCAAAAATGGTAGATGCAGGAGTTATAAGTGGAGCAGATCTTACTCCAGAAGCTGCAATTACAAAACTTATGTACCTCCTTGGAAAAAATCTTTCTCAGGCTGAAATAAAAAAAGCTATGCAGATTGATATGGCAGGAGAACAGACGGTTAATCAGTATGACTGGGAATTTACTAGCAATAGCCAGATGGGAGACTCTTTTTCTTTTTCGGTTAAAGTTCCTGAAAATATTGATAAGCAGGATATCCTTAAATCAGTTGTAAGAGTTAAAAATGTTTCTACAGAGATGGTTCCTGAAGAAAATCTTACAGTTTCCATAGCTCTTATGGGAGAACATGAATCTGAAGCTGTAAATAGAACTAACCACTGTAAAAAATCTATAAAAACTCTAGAAAATCTAGGTGACGATATCCACTTGAGTTTCAACCATACAGTTAAGGCTATTATAAAGGACTCTTCTACGGTAGAGATAGCTTTAAAAGCATCTAAAGAAATCAGTTGGGAAAAAGTTGCTTTCTCTATATTCACTGAGAAACTGTAACAATATAGGCACTCCACCATATACAAAGTATATGGTGGAGTTTTTTTTATGCATTTTTTATATGTAGTTTCTTTTAAAATGTTTTGATTTTTTTCAAAACATGTTGTACTATTAATTTGTGAAACATACTTTAAAAAAACATTTTAATTTTAAGGAGACAAATATGAAAGAATTCAGATTGGAAACAGACTCTATTGGTTCTCTGAAAGTCCCTAAGGAAGCTTACTACGGAATTCAGTCCCTGAGAGGAAAAAACAATTTTCACATTACGGGCTACAAACTTAATCCTCAATTTATTATTGCCATGGCCTATGTTAAAAAAGCTACCTCACTTTCCAACTTCCATGCAGGGGTTATCAGTAAGGAGGTTCAGGATGCAATGATTACTGCCTGTGATGAAATAATCGGGGGAAGATTCCACGATCAGTTTATCTGTGACGTTATCCAGGGCGGAGCAGGAACATCTATGAACATGAATATCAACGAAATTATCGCCAACAGAGGTGGTGAAATTTTAGGGGGAGAACTGGGACTTTACGATAAGGTTCATCCCAACGATCATGCTAATTACGGTCAGTCCACCAATGATGTAATACCTACCTCGGGAAAACTTGCTATCCACATGATGTGTAACGATCTCCTAGTTGCTCTGGAAAGACTTTTCAGCACTCTGCAGATTAAAGGCAGAGAGTTTGATGATATTATAAAAATGGGAAGAACTCATCTTCAGGATGCTGTGCCTATCAGATTAGGTCAGGAGTTCAGAGCTTTTGCCGAACCTGTAAATCGTGATATCGCTAGAATCAAAGGAGCTCTGGAGGATCTAAAATATATCAACATGGGAGCCACTGCGGTGGGAACTGGGATCAATGCCGATGTGGATTATGTCCACAATGTAACTAAAGTTCTTGCTAGAATAACAGGAATAGATTTTAAACAATCACCTAACCTTGTAGATGGGACAAGAAATCTAGATTCCTTCGTGTGGCTATCTTCAGCCCTTAAAACCTGTGCAGTAAATCTCTCCAAGACAGCTAACGACCTAAGACTAATGGCTTCAGGACCTAAAACTGGACTGGGAGAGATCAATCTTCCTCAGCAGCAGCCTGGATCTTCTATTATGCCTGGAAAGGTTAATCCTGTTATCCCAGAAGTTGTTAATCAGGTCTCTTTCCAGATATTTGGAAACGATCTCACTATTACCAAATCTGCCGAAGCCGGACAGCTTGAATTGAACGTTTTCGAACCTGTGCTCTTCTTCAATCTGTTCCAGTCTATAGAGATTCTTACCAATGTAATCAATACTTTCATAGATAACTGTCTAACAGGAATAACAGCAGATAAAGAGCATTGCAAAAAACTGGTAGATAACTCTGTAGGAATCGTCACTGCCCTGGTTCCACATATAGGTTATAAAAATTCTGCTGATATAGCTAAAGAATCCATAAAAACAGGGATTCCTGTGGCTAAAATTATATTGGACAGGAATCTTCTGAGTGCAGAAGAACTGGAAATTATTCTAGATCCCTATGAGATGACAAGACCTGGTATTCCAGGAAAATCTCTCCTAAAAAATAAAATTTAAAAATATTAAAAAAGAGGTTATTCCTAATGGATTAACCTCTGATTTTTTTATGGCGTGTCTGAAGAGAGTCGAACTCATGGCCTACGCCTTAGGAGGGCGCCGCTCTATCCATCTGAGCTACAGACACATTCTGTAAACAGAATACACTAGAATATAATTTTTGTAAACTTTTTTTTATCCCAAATTAAAAAATTTTTCTACCTCTTCCTCATGATAGTTTATCACCAATTCAATGGGAAAATTTAGTTCTTTCAAGAGCTTCTCCGAATTACGGAAATTTCCTATATCAAAACTTGCATGGGCATCACTTCCCATTATTACCCTCACTCCCTGTTCTCTACACTCTTTCAGCATCTCAGTTATATTTTCACGGGCCCCCTCACGGAAACTTCCGGAACTGAGAGAGGAATTATTTATCTCCAAAAGAACATTTTTTTCCTTGGCTGCCGCTACAACTTTTTTGTAATCCAAAGGATATCTTGAGTCATCTGGATGTCCGATAATCTTCACCTGAGGTATATCCATGGTCTTTATCACAGCTCTTGTATTTTCATGGATATCTCCGCAGTCGATACAAGGGGGATGAAGACTGGCTATGGCATAGTCAATCATAGACAGCTCCCTTTCTGGAAGATCTATCTCCCCGTCAAAATTTATTATATTCACCTCACAACCCTTTAAAATTCTTACTCCGTTTATTCTCTTTGGAATAACTTTCAGATTGGAAAAATAAAAGAGGTGCGGACCTCCAGGCATAGCCGGTGCATGATCTGAAACTCCTAAAAATTTAAGTTCATGTCTGCAGGCCGCTTCAATATTTTCCTGAAGTGTGCTGTAAGCATGTCCGCTTACAATGGTGTGGGTGTGTACATCAATAATTGATCTCATTTCTACCTCGCTTTTATCTTGGAATTTTTAATGATTTTTATTCTTCTCCATTTTATGCTATAATTAGTCTAAATATCAAGTATTTTTTTAAGTAGGTGAATTATGACAAAAGAAAATTTTTTAAAAAACTTTTCACATGAGGAGGAGTTTTTGGCTGCTGCTCTCTTTGAAGACATGGAACTCTGCCGAGATATCGACTATATCGTTTACTCCAACTACTTTCTTCCTCCCACCATCTGGAAAACTCTAGAAAAACTTCAAGAGTATCTCAAGATAGGAATAAAATCTTTGGGACTCAACGAATTCTCCGAGAGAAAGATTGTTGCCTTCTACCCCATAGCAGATCAAAATTTGGATTTTCATTTTCCGGTAAAATATTTTAAAATACATGGAGAAAACAGATTTCGTGAACTTCAACACAAAGATTTTTTAGGAACTCTCATGAGTCTGGGAATAAAAAGAGAGATTATGGGCGATCTTGTAGTTGAAGAAAATTTATGTTACGGAATTATTTTGGAGGATTTTTTTCAGATGATTTCAGATAGAGTTACCAGTGTTGCCACTATTCCTGTAAAAATAAGTGAAGCAGATGAAGTGGAAATTCCACAGCCAAAATTTATGGAGATAAATGATACTGTTGCATCTTTACGGCTGGATTCCTTAGTAGCTTCTGCTTTGGGGTGTTCCAGAAGCATTGCCGAATCTCTTATAGAGTCTGGAGATGTGTCTGTGGACTATCTTGCGGAGAAAAAGACAAGTAAACTCATAGCTCCTCCCTCTGTAATCACAGTCAGAAAAAAGGGTAAATTTCTTTTTTTTAGAGAGTTAGGTCAAAATAAAAAAGGTAAAATACGGATTCAATTAAAAAAATATATTTAAAAAAAGGCAACCTCTGAATTTTTCAAGGTTGCCTTTTTCCTATTCGTTTACAGGTTCAAAGTTTTCTTTGTTTGCAGCACAGATTGGACAAACCCAATTTTCAGGAATCTCTTTAAAATCTGTTCCAGGTTTTACATTGTTCTCACTATCTCCAATTTTCGGGTCATATACATAGGAACAAATAGTACATAAATATCTCATAAAATCCTCCTAATTTATTTTCTGTAGTCAAGTCTAACTCAAACTCTGCTCCCTGTCAATCAAATTAATAATTTTTTCTTCTAAATTTTCTCCTGAGGGGAAAAATTTCTCTCCAGAAAATACATCTCCATAATTTTCCATGACGTTGTATACAGTTGCAACTTTAAGTTCCTGATAATTATACGAAAGTTTATAATATTTTTCAAAATCATCGTACTGGCCACTTTCAAAAACTATACCCGTCTCTTTTAAAATTTTTAGAATATCATTTATCATCTCCAGAGGGATATTACTAATTTGAGAAATCTCTTTAGATGTGAGGGGATCTCTGTTCTCTACATAGTTTTTTGTAAGGACAAGAGTTACTGCTAGAGCCATCCTATAGCTACATCTGAAATTCAGCCTGGATATTCCATCTATATTGCTGAGTGACTGACTGTTCTGGATTATATATGTGAGGTGTCCTCCCACTAAAATAAGAAACCATACAATTTTCAACCAGATAAGGAACATCAGAATTATGGAAAAACTTCCATATATTTTATTATAGGCATTTATAAGTAATTGGAGCTTAATAAATATCTGATTACTCTGATTGAATACTACAGATACAAAAAAACCTGCTATAGCTGCAGGAAAAAAATGGATTCTGCAGTTAGGCATAATGGTATAAAAAACTGAAAAAAATATCCAAATTGATATATAGGGTGCCAGAAGAAAAACTGGTGCTGGAATCAAAGTTGCTACGGCTGAATTGGGAGATGTCAGTATACTGAGAGATAGGAGAGTCATGGGAAAAAGCATAATTATGGTCAGGTAATCAGTGCATTTTCTAAAAAAAGTACGACATTTTTCCACTCGCCATATGGCATTCATAGAGTTTTCTATAAGAGAGAACATACTGATTATAACCCACCCTAGAAATATAAATCCTACTCCTGCTAAAATTCCGCTCCGGGTATTTTCCAAAAGATTTTGAGCCACATCTAGGAGAGTTTTTAAAGATTCTTCATCTAGAGGAGAATTTTTATAAAGCTGTGCTGCAAGAAAACCTTCTATCCCCATAAATCTTCCGAAACTGAAAGCTATTGCCAGTATCGGAATCAGAGAAAGCACAGAAAAATAGCATAGGGATGAGACCCAGACCCCGGAATTGGATCTCACATAGTTGCTATGGGCTCCCTCTATACCTGCTATGATATGAGCAAATCTTCTATCTCCCCGTTTTTTATAATTTATAATTTTTTCTATTTTTTTTTTCATATATGCACCTCACTGATATATACTAAAAATTTCCTCTTTTCCCTTTTATCCCTCTTGAATTATGTCCTTTGACTTTAAGATTTTTACAAGGTAAACTTCTGTATCGGAGGTGTTTATTATGGAAAAAATAGAAAAAAGAATCTATATGTTCAACGAAGGGGATAAAAGTATGAAAAATCTCCTAGGAGGCAAGGGAGCCAATCTATGCGAAATGACTAACCTGGGGCTTCCAGTTCCTGAGGGATTTATAATTACTACACTATGCTGCAGAGAATATATACAGAGGGGGAACTCTCTCTATTCTGAACTTTTAAATGATATAGATTTAGCTTTAACAAATCTAGAGAAAAAATGTGATAAAATTTTCGGAGGAAAGAATCCGCTTCTTCTCTCTGTAAGATCTGGAGCACCTGTATCCATGCCGGGAATGATGGATACTCTTCTCAATCTGGGATTCAATGATGAAACTTTAGAAGCTGTGGCACAAAATTTTAAAAATAGAAAATTTGCTCTAGATAGTTACAGCAGATTCATAGAGATGTTTTCAGATATTGTAAAAAAATTTCCCAGAGAAAATTTTAATCAGATAGATATGGAATTGGAAAAAAAATTCCCAAAAGAAAGTTTGGAGTTTTCTGAAAAACGACTTCAACTCTATAAAGATCTCTATTTTAAAAATTTGGGTGAGAATTTTCCTCAAGATGTAAAAACTCAGCTACTCATGGCTATTGAAGCAATTTTCCTCTCATGGAACAATGACCGTGCCAAGGTATACCGGGAACTCAATAATATAGATGAAAATATGGGAACTGCAGTAAATATCCAGCGTATGGTCTTCGGGAATTTAAATAACAAATCTGCCACTGGAGTGGCTTTCAGCAGAAATCCTGCCAACGGTGAAAATAAGATTTTTGGGGAGTATCTTCCTATGGCTCAAGGGGAAGATATAGTTGCTGGAATCAGTACTCCCTTGGAGCTGGAAGATCTATCAAGGGAGATGCCAGAAATCCATAAGCAGTTCCATAAAATTGCCAAAGATCTAGAGCTTCACTATAGGGATATGCAGGATATCGAATTCACTGTGGAGGATGGTAAACTTTTTATACTTCAGACAAGAAACGGAAAGCGTGCTCCCTTCGCAGGAGTAAAGATAGCTTTAGACCTTATAGATGAGGGTATCATAGATGAAAAAACAGCTCTTCTTAGAATCGATGGAAAAGATATATCTAAGCTCCTCAAAGGTAATTTCAAAAAAGAGAGTCTTGAAAAGGGTATCTATCTAGGAAAAGGACTGGCAGGTTCTGCAGGAGTCGCCACAGGAAAAGTTATCCTCACATCTGAAGAGATAACAGGACCTGACTGTATTCTTGTGAGAAACGAGACTTCCCCTGAAGATCTGAGAGGAATGAGCATAGCTTCAGGTATACTGACGGCCAAGGGAGGGCTCACCTCCCATGGAGCAGTTGTGGCCAGAGGTATGGGGAAGTGCTGTGTTGCCGGTTGCTCAGATATGATTATAAATTTCGAGAAAAAAGAATTTTCTCTGGGAGGTAGGAAGATTTCTCAGGGAGATATAATCTCTATAGACGGATATACGGGAAATATCTATCTGGGGGCATTAGAAATTGACAAGGGGAATATAGACAGCAACTTCAAAAGGGTGCTATCTCTAGCTATAAAATATAAGAGGATGGGGGTCCGAATGAATGCAGATACTCCAGAAGACTGTGCTGTAGGGTTGAAGTTCCACGGGGAGGGGATAGGTCTCTGCCGTACAGAACATATGTTCTTTAAAGAGGACAGAATTTGGGCTGTTCGTGAGATGATACTTTCTAAAACAACTGAAGAACGAAAAAGAGCTCTAGAAAAAATATTACCTTACCAGGAGGAGGATTTCTATCAGATGATGAAACTTATGGATGGAAAATCTATAAATATCCGCCTCTTAGATCCTCCACTACACGAATTTCTTCCTGTCGAAAAAAAAGACATTAAAATTATGGCCGATATCATGAAAACAACTTTGGAAGAGACTGAGCTCCGAATCAAATCTTTAGAGGAACACAACCCTATGCTGGGACATAGGGGATGCAGACTGGCTGTTACCTATCCCGAAATTTATGAAACTCAGATTCAGGCTATATCCAATGCTGCTCTAAGATGTCTAGCAGAGGATATTGATCCCCATATTGAAATTATGATACCTCTAGTTTCAGAACTTAAAGAGTTGAAGTTTGTAAAATCTAGAATTATAAAAACTATAGAGGAGAGAACTGGAAATAAAAAGTTTAGATATTCCATAGGAACTATGATAGAATTACCTAGAGCCTGTGTAGTAGCAGATGAACTAGCCCAGGAAGCAGAATTTTTCTCCTTCGGAACCAATGACCTTACCCAGACTTCCTATGGTCTCTCCCGAGATGACTCTGGTAAATTTATTGAACAGTATCGGGATAATCATATTTTTGAAACTAGTCCTTTCGAGGTTCTGGATAGGAATGGAGTGGGAAAACTTATGCAGACAGCTATCTATTTTGGAAAAAAATCTAATCCAGATATATCTATAGGCATCTGCGGTGAACACGGCGGCGAGGAACGGAGTATAGCTTTCTGTGAGGAACTGGGATTGGACTATGTCAGCTGTTCACCATATAGGGTTCCTGCAGCTCTTCTGGCTGCTGCCCAGAGTGCAATTAAATCTAAAAGTTAATGAGGTGTATCATGAATTACCAAAAAAAAATAATTTTTCTCTCTCTTCTTGTCTTTGCAGGAACCGAGAACTATTCAGCAGAAAAAAATTCTCAAATAAATATAGAGATATCAGTGAAGAAATCTGCTATCAATGAAATTGTAGAGGATGAGATCCCAAGAAATTTTTCCGGAGATGGAATTTATGAGGTTGCTTCTCAGAGGGATGGAAAGAGCCAACTTTTGGGCTTAGGTCTCTCTCTTCTAAAAAATTTTAAAGCAGATATTCCCACAAGAGCCTTCTGGAAATACAATCTGGACAGAGGACCGGTATTTCTCTCGGCTAAGGGAAATAACATTTCAGCTTCCACAGATTTTGCTGGAAAAGCCAGTGGGATTTTGGAAAATTCCTCCAAAAATGTAGAAGCTGACTTCAATGGAAATTTGGGAGTTTCTACTTCCATCAACATCACAGAGGAGTGGCAACTTATTACTAAGACATCTCCGCTTCTAAATCTTTCTAACTCGGTACTTCCTCTTCAACTGGAGGTTGCCGGTCTGAAAATAGACGAAAAAATAAGTATGCGGAGTGAGCTGGAAAAGAGAATAAATCCCATACTCCAAAAAACAGCTCGGGATTTAGATACAGAAATAGCTCAATTTAATTTAAAGGAATTTATTGATAGACAGTGGAAAAATTTAAAAGACCCTATACAACTAGATAAAACCTATGATATATGGCTTATGGCAAGACCTAAAAAAGCTTATTATGGAGGTATCCATGAAAAAACAGATACATTCTCTGTAGTTACTGGAACAGAAGCTGAACTTTTTCTTTCTGTGGGAAAACCTGAGAATGTTCCCGATCTAGGTAATCTTCCAAAAATTTATTCTCAAGAAAAAGAAAATAGATTCACTCTGAATCTGCCTGTTATTTTAAAATACAGCGCCATCAAAAAAACTTTGGAAGAAAATTTTTTGAACAGAGCCTTTAAACTGTTCAGAGGAGGAGAGCTGACTCTTAACAAAATAGATCTTCAAGGTGAGGGGGGGAACCTTCATCTAAAAAGCAATTTTATTTTAAATCTCTTTTCTCTCTTGAATTTAGAAGCTGGGGTAACTTTGTATGGAACCCCCAAACTTTCTCAAGACAAAAAAGTTTTATCTCTGGAAAATTTCAGTTTCACTATAGAAAGTAGGAATTTTATCCTGAAGATAGCAGACAAATTTTTTCATAAAAAAATAGAAAAAATGATTTTAGAGAATTATCTCTCTTTTAATATCGAAAAGGATGTCCCTCTTCTTCAAAGATCTTTATCTGAAAAAATAAAAACCTTAGAGTTGGATAAAAATATCCTATTAAACAGCGAAATCCAGGGGATGAGTATTGAAGATATCTCTCTAGACAGTAATGGACTTATTATTTATTCCCAGATAATCGGTAGCTCTCACTTGAATATAGGTAAATTAAAAAAATAATTTAAGAAAAACAATAATTTAAAGGAAATTTCATCTTTTCTCCTAAATATATACGTGTAGATAACAATATATTACAAAAAAGGAGATACTGATGCCAAAAAAAAATCCTAGAATTGATATTATTTTCAAAAAACTTTTTTCACAGGAGGAGAACAAGGAACTGCTCGTAAGCCTTATCAACTCCGTTGTAGATGAAAAAAGCAAAATTTCTGATCTTATTCTGAAAAACCCCTATAAGGAAGAGGATTTCTTATCTAACAATCTTCCTCAGATTGATGTAAGGGGTAAAAGCAAAGTGAGTGAAGAATGGTACAACATCGAACTTCAAATTATGAGACATGAAAACTATGATAAACGTGCTCTCTACCACTGGGCTAAAATCTATGATTCTCAGTCGACTATGGATTTAGATTTTGAATCTCTTGAAAAGACAATCTCAATAAATTTTCTGAATTTCAATGTGGTTCCTGAAAAAAATTATCACAATGTCTATAAACTTATAAATAAGGAGACAGGTAAAGAGCTAAATGACCAGTCTGAAATTCATTTTATAGAGTTTGAAAAATATGATACAAATAGAAATTCTATCACAGCTCTTGATAGATGGATATATTTTATGAGAGATGCAGCTATTATGACTGCTCTTCCAGTAGATTTGGAAAATGTTCCTGAAATAAAAAATGCTTTTGAACTCCTTGAAAGTATTGAAATGTCAGATCTAGAAAAAACTTATTATGATAACAGAGTTAAATGGTTTAAAAATGAAGAGTCAGCTCTAAAGACTGCTAAAAAAGAGGCAGTATTTGAAGAGAAGAGAAAAACGGCCCTTATTCTTGTAAAAATGGGACTGAGCATTTTTTCTATCGCTGAAGCCACTGGACTTCCTGATGCAGAGATAGAAAAACTTGCCAAGGACAACTTTTAAAAAGCACCAGTTTATCTGGTGCTTTTTACATAAGGAGGTATTATGAAAAAATATGATGTTATAGTTTTGGGTGGTGGAGCCGGAGGACTTACAGTTTCCATAGGGCTAGCCAAAGCGGGAAAAAAAGTTTTACTTATAGAAAAAAGAAAAATTGGAGGTGAATGTACATGGTCAGGTTGCATCCCCTCTAAAGCTTTTATAAAAAGATCAGAACATGGGGCTGATTCGTCTCAAATTTTTCACCAGGTAAGAGAAGTAATCCAAAAAATTTATTCCCATGAAACTCCTGAAGTTTTACAAGATTTAGGGATTGATGTTATTTTGGGAGAGGGAAAATTTGCAGAGAAAAACATTATAGAGATTGATGGAAAGCATAGGTATTGGGGAAAAAATATTGTTATATCCACAGGGAGTTCTCCAGGAATTCCAGAAATTGAGGGTCTGGAAAAGATAGATTATCTTACCAATGAAAATTTTTTTCTTCAAGAGAAAGCTCCCTCATCCATAATTTTCATAGGTGGGGGAGTAATCTCCCTGGAGATGGCCTTCCCTCTCAAAAGATTAGGAACCTCTGTTACCATATTGGAAAAAAATCCATCTTTTTTAGCATTTGAAGAGCCTGAAGTTCGTGAAAGAATTTTAGAATCTCTCAAAAAAAATGGAATTGAGCTCATTTTAGGAGTAGATCTCAAAAAATTTCAAAAATCAGAAAACGGAAACGAAGTTATCCTCGGAGATGGAAGAATTTTTGAGGGAGAAAAAGTTTTTATTTCTGCTGGGCGTATTCCCAATATTTTTAATCTTAATCTGGAGAAGGTGGGTATCTCCTTTGATAGAAATGGGATTCATGTAGATGATTTTATGGTTGCTGCCCCGGGAATTTTTGCTGTTGGGGACAGTGTGGGTCCCTACAGATTTTCCCATATAGCAGGCTATCATGGTGAAATAGTCCTACAAAATATTCTCCTTCCTTTCTTCAAGAAAAAAATGAAATACAACTCGGTTCCCTGGACTACCTTTACCTCTCCCGAATATTCCAGAACTGGTATGACAGAGGAGGCAGCTCTAAAAAAATACGGTGATGCTCTAAAAATTTATACTCTCAATAGTGAAAATGACAGATCTGTTGCAGTTGGAGAGAATTATTTTATTTTAAAAGTCATCTGCCTAAAAGGCAAAATTTTAGGGGCTACCTGTATCGGAGATCGAGCCGGAGAGATTTTGGGGATAATTCAAACCCTTATGAATTTCAATATCCCATTTTATAAATACAGTAAAACTATCCAATCATATCCCACTTATTGCGATATGATAAGAAAGATAGCAAAAACAGCCTACATAGATTATCTCAGAGAGACATTTCCATATAAGCTGTTCTTTTAGGGTTAACTCATAGATTCAAGGATCTTAATCTGCTCCAGATTTCCCATAACCAGAAGCTTATCTCCCAGCTGTACCTCTGTTGCTGCCGTGGGGTTCAATAAAAGTTCTCCGTTTCTTTCTACTCCAATTATGATAAGACCGGTTTTTTTTGGTATTTCTGCCCGGAGAAGTTCACAGTTGCGAAATTCACAGTTTTCGCTTATAGTTATTCTGGCCAGATTGAGATCCTTTGTATTCTTATATCCCTCCACCATATCCTGAAAAGTAAGTATATTACTCTCTATAGCCATGGAGTATATACGGTCTGCAGTCACATCGAAAGAGGAAAGTATCTTATTGGCACCCACTTTTTTCAGTTTAGCATAGTTACTTTTTTCATTGAGTCTGGTAACTATTCTTATGGCCGGATTTAAAAGTTTCGAACTCATGGTAACAAAAAGATTGTCACTGTCATCAGAGAGGACCGGGATGAGACATTTAGCTCTATCTATTCCTGCCTTTTCCAATACTGCATCCTCTGTAGCATCACCTAAAATATAGAGTGGAACATTGGTATAACGTTCCTGAAGTCTCTTTATAGCATCTGGATCTTTCTCTATTATCACTATAGGGAAATTAGCTAGATGAAAATTTTCTACCAATTTTTCCCCTGTTCTTCCATATCCTACAACAATATAATGTTCTTTAAGCTTTTCTATCATTCTGCTTTTCTTCACATCCTTAAAATAATTTTTTAACTCTCCTTCAACTATGAGAGATGTAAGGGTACTTATACAGTAGATATATACAGTTATTCCTGCGAATATAAGAAAAGAAGTAAAAATCTTCCCCATACCAGTGAGAGGCTGTACCTCTGAAAAACCTACTGTTCCAAGGGTTATAGAGGTCATATAAAAAGCATTTAATAGGGTATAGTTCTCTATATATACATAGCCCAAGATCCCCAATGCAAAAACTGCAAAAAACCCCAAAAGAGAGTTATTGAATCTTTTTATTCCAGTCAGCATACTCCTCCTATTTTGCATTTTAATATTCTATTTTCTATGTTATTCAAAATTTTCTAGCCTCTTCCTTCTCTCACTTGGTTTTTTCTAAATTTAATGGTATAATCAAGGGTAAAAAATTTTATATCACGGAGGAAAAATGAATAGATTTAAATTTGTACTCATCTCTCTATTTCTTGTTTCTGCTTTGGGATTTTCATCTCAGAATCCCACGAGAGTCAATAGTACAGAGGATAAGATTTCTGCTATCGATGAACAGATCAGAGAGTTTGAAATGAAAAAGGCTACTTTAGAAAGACTTAAAGAGAGTTTTCAAGAAAAAAATATGGAACGTCCGAAAATTGGTCTTGTTCTCAGCGGAGGCGGAGCTAAGGGGGCGGCCCACATAGGAGTTCTTAGAACTCTAGAAAAATACCAGATACCTATCGACTATATTGTAGGTACCAGTGCCGGAAGTATAATAGCTGCCATGTATTCAATAGGCTATACTCCTGATGAAATTGAAAAAACAATCAATAGTTTAAACTTCGGCAAGTTATTTACCAATACAACTGCCAGGGATCTCAAGGGAATAGTGGAAAAAGCTACAACCAATAAATACCCACTAACTCTTTCTATCGATAAAAATTTCAACCTTTCTCTACCTATGGGAGTTTTTGATGGAGAGCAGATATATCTTCAACTAAAAGATATATTTGAAAAAGCTGAAGGAGTGGCTGATTTTTCCAAACTCCCTATCCCATTCAGGGCCATGGCCACTGATCTTGAAAACGGACAATCTGTCGCTATAGAGAGTGGAGATTTAGCTCTAGCAACTCTCAAAAGTATGGCTATCCCCACTTTCATAGATCCTATAAAAGATGGAGGAACTTATTACGTGGATGGAGGAGTTGCAGATAACTTCCCTGTACTTCAGGCTGTAGAGATGGGGGCTGATATTGTTATAGGAGTAGACATCTCTTCAGATTCCGCACCTATAAGTGACAGCTCTAATATAGTTTCTATTCTGGATAAACTTTCCACCTATAATGGAAATATAAATACCCAGCGTCAGAAAAATTTTCCAGATATTCTTATCACACCTGACGTAAAAGATCACAGCACTTTAGATTTTAGAAATCTCCACGATCTTATAGAAGAGGGCGCTGTTGCTGCTGAAAAAGTGGATTTTGCTCTTTCAAAACTCTCAGATGAAAAAAGATTTTTAGAAATAAAAGAAGCTTCTAAAAAATTAGAACCTATCTATGAGGAAATAAGGAATGTAAAACTTTCAGGAAGTGAAGTTCTTACTGTAGAAGATATTTTCAGTCTCAAGCCCAAATCAGGTATTTTGAATCAGGATGAGATTAAACTCTGGATTGAAAGAATCTATGCACTCAAACATATTGACCGTGTTTTCTACCATGTAAATGGAGATACTATGGAAGTTATTGTAAGAGAAAAAATTAACAATAAGCTCAATGCTGGAATCTCTTATGCTTCCAATTATGGTGCAGGACTGGAACTGGCTGCAGAAATCCCTGTGCTGGAAAGATTAGGTTTTTCACAGAAAAACTATATCGTAAAAGCTGAGCTTTCTAAATATCCTAAAATAACAGTCAAAGACATTACTCAGTATAATTTTTTCAATAATTCCATTATAGCTTCTGCTGATATTTCTTATGGAAAAAACCCAGTTTTTATCTACAAAGGTAGCGATAATATCTCCACCTACAGCAGCAATGAGCTGGAGGCTAATATATCTTTAGGAAAATCTCTATACAAAAATGCTATCATAGGTTATAGTATAGGTTTTAAAAATATAGAAACAGATTATGAGTCTGGGCTTCATCTGGACAGACTTCCTAGTTTTAAAAATACAGGTTCTCTCGTAAATAATCAGCTAAGTTTTTACTATGATTCCATAAACAAGGAATTCTATCCGAGCAAAGGAACCAGAATAATCGGACAGCTCTTTGCTGGAACTCCTACAAGTGGCGAGGAATCTTATACAGGATATTTGGCTCAAGGTAGTCTTTTCTTTCCTGTCACAAATAAAGTTTCATTTGCTACAGATTTAGTGCGTGGATCTATATCTGATGCTGAAAATGCTCCTCTTTCTGATGTTTTTTCAGTAGGAGGTCTCCGTAACAATATCATGAGAAGAAATTACTCCTTCTATGGTCTTCCTATGGGAGGTATCTACACAGATAATTTCATAATTGCTTCTGGAGCAGTTCAGTACAACCTATTCTCCAGTATAAATATTATTGGAAAATATAACATATTAAGTTATAACCACGACTCCATCTTTGGCGAGTCTAAAAGAATCTGGAACAACTCCCTTGCAGGATACGGTATCGGTCTAGGATGGGATACTTTCCTGGGACCTATGGATCTCGTTGTCTCTAACGATGCACTATCCAGCGGTTATCTTTTCCAAGTCCACATAGGATATAATTTCTAATTTTAAAAAAAATCCCTCCCTAGGTTTATTCCTAAAGAGGGATTTTTTTAATTTTATTTTTCTAGAATCTGTATCCCAAATCTATCGCTATAGAATCCTTTGTTCCCCACGTAGTTTCCACCAAAAGAGTTATATCATGAGAAAACTGCATAAAAAATCCAGCTGCCGGAGTGATTTCATCCAGCTCCAGGTCTATAAGGACATTGAGCTCTCCTGCACTGGCTTTTACCTGTGTATCCATGAGCTGGTAGGCTGCTCCCACATAAGGGGTAAAACTTCTGACATATTTACATTGAGGTTTAAAGCTATACCCCAATCTTGCATTGGCCATTTCTGCTTTCTTTTTTGCCAGTCCATTTTTCATATGGATTTCGCTGTATGTATATTGCATCATAGTAAATATATTTTTATACTCTCCAGCTAGGAGAACTCCCACACCATAGATATCTCCTTCAGTTTCAAAAATCCCGTTTAAAGTTATCGTCTCTGCTAGATCCTTATTTACAAGCTCTTCCATAGCACCTGGATTTTTATTCAGTTTATCTTCGATTCCAGCAATGATCTTATTTTCTATATCATCTAATATCGGTTTACCAGTATTCACTCTGTCTAGTGTAAATTTAGGATTAGCTATTGCAGGATTCCCTGCACGCATATTGACCTTAGCATCCAGTTGCCCGTATATTCCATATACAGATAGAAATGGCAGTACAAAATAATCCAATTTTACCAACTTTACATCGGCTTCAACTTTTATAGAATCGGGATTTTCGATTTTTAATTCCGATTCCAATTTTCCGAAATTAGGTATAGGTATCTCTACTTTTTTTATGTTCAGGTCTACTTTTTTTATATTTCCATTTTCAGACTGATTCACTCCCAATATTGAAACTCCCCAACGTTTCATGGGATAAGGTATTCCCATCCACTCTTTTCTTTCATCTTCTTCAGTTTTTTTCAGAGTCGACTCCATGGAAAAAGTTGCTAAACTCATTCCTAAAAATAATACAGTAAATATATTTTTCAAAACATTTCCCCCAATTAAATTATGTTTCCAAAAAATATGGAACCTAATTAGCATATCACTTTATTTAAAAAAAGTCAATAAATTCAATGTTTTCCACACTATTTTTACACTTTGTGGTATAATTGAATATATATTTTTCAAAAGGATGTGATATCATGGAAAACAGAAAAAATGCTTTCAAAAAACTCATTAAAAAGAAAAAGTTAACAGATTCCAATCTAGCTCTTCTACACTGGGATATGGAGACAACCACCCCCAAAGGTGGCCAAGGACTTTTAGCAGAACTTATCGGAGATCTTAGTCTTAAATCTTACGAAATTACCACTTCTAAAGAATTTCTTGAACTCTTACATTTTTTAGATAAAAATAGAGACAACCTCTCTCTCATTGAAAAAAAACAGATTGATGATCTTCTAGATGAGATTGAAAAAATAAAAAACATCCCTCCTCAGGAATATCGTGAATATTCTGAACTTACAGCCACAGCTCAAAATATCTGGGCAGAAGCCCGAGAATCTAATGATTTCGGAAAATTTCAAGATTATCTGAAAAAAATATTTAGTTTTTCTAAAAAATTTGCCCATTATAGAAGAAAAGATGGAGAAGATCTCTATAACATAATTCTTTCAGATTATGAGAAGGGCATGGATATTGAAAAGCTGGATTTTTTCTTCCAAACATTAAAGGTTGAAATCGTTCCTCTTCTGAAAAAAATTAAAGAAAAAAATTTAGATTATTCAAAATTTTTAGCCGGTTCTGTTCCAGTGGAAAATCAAAAAATAATTTCAAAGTTCATAGGTCAATACTTAGGATTTGATTTCAACAGAGGAGTTTTGGCAGAAAGTGCCCATCCCTTCACCCTAACTGTAAATATGGATGATGTCAGACTTACTACTAGATATATAGAAAATTTACCTCTCTCATCTATCTTCAGTACTATCCATGAAGCTGGGCACGGAATTTATGAGCAGGGGATAGATCCTTTTTTAAAAGATACAACTTTAGCTGATGGAACCTCCATGGGTATCCACGAATCACAGTCAAGATTCTATGAGAATATAGTGGGACGTTCACAAAGTTTCTGGGAAACTCTATTTCCTAAACTTCAAATTGAATATACCTATCTCAAAAATATTTCTTTCCAGGATTTTTATAGAGGAATAAACAGTGTTCAACCTTCTCTTATTAGAGTTGAAGCTGATGAATTAACTTATTCACTCCATATAATGGTGAGATATGAGATTGAAAAAGGTATATTCAGAGGTGAGTATGAAATTGAAAACCTTCCACAAATATGGAGAGAAAAAATGGAAGAGTATCTTGGAATAGCTCCAGATAACGACAGTGATGGAGTGCTTCAAGATGTACACTGGTCATGTGGACTCATTGGGTATTTTCCCTCTTATGCTCTTGGTAATGCCTATTCACTCCAGATTCTCCATGCAATGAAAAAGGAGCTAGATATAGATAATCTTCTCAAAAAAGGAGATTTAGAAAAGATAAAAGAGTGGCTACAGAAAAAAATCCATATCCATGGAAAATGTAAAACTCCTGAAGAGATTATGTTGGAAGTAACTGGTGAATCACTCAACCCTAAATATTATACAGATTATCTCAAAGAAAAATACACACGGATCTACAATATTTAATAAAGGATTAAGTTTCTTTCTGCTGTACTATATATTGAAACCAATTAACAAAAAAGAAATTCGGAGGAAATTTATGACAGCAGAACTCAATAGAAAAATAAGACTGGGTATATCCGCCTGCATGTATGGTGCCAAGGTAAGATACAATGCCAAAGGATGGGATATGTTAGGTGAGCTTGGGAGGGAGAGAGCATCTTTTCTATGGGAACCTGTGTGTCCCGAAGTTATGAGCGGACTGGGTATCCCCCGTAGCTCAATCAGACTTTCAGGAGGAAATGGGCATGACTTTTGGAAAGGTACTGCCCATATAAAAAACCGTGAAGGAGAAAATATGAGTGATATGATCCGTCTAGGTTCTATTGCATGTTTTGATGCTCTTAAGAGAGCGAAAATAGATGCCTATATCTTCATGGAGGGGAGCCCTTCCTGCGGTGTCTATAGAACATCCTTAAAAAATAAAAAACTTGGAAATCCTCCTGGAGTTTTCGGTGCCCTTCTTCTAGAAAATATGTATTTTTTGATTCCAGCACAGGATCTTGCCAGCCCTATTAAATGGTGGGATTGGAAAAGACGTCTTCTGAGTTTCATCTGGATCAGAGATCATAAGCTGGAGAATCTTCAAGATTCAAAAGATATCTGGCACATTGTCAGACTTCTATGCACAGAAATTGATTATGATTTTAGCAGCTCTTTTGCAAAAAAACTTTCTCTATTAAAAGAAAACACTGACATTCAAAATCTTGAAAATTTAAGAATTGAGCTTTTAGATCTTCTCAGAAAACCTACAGATATTGAAAAAATAAAAATAGGACTCTGGAAAAATTACTGCCATATGAAAAATTTTGATCATGTAGAGATTCCTGAAGTTTTACCTCCTGAGGCTCTGAGAAGCAATACCCATCTAGCTGATGAGATACTTCATGTAGAGATTGAATCTAAAAAACATAATCTCTTCTTCGGTTCATCTCCTGTGATTTACCGTTGTGATAGATAACAAAAAAAGAGGAGCTGATGCTCCTCTTTTCATATAACTTGGCAAATTCCTATTCTCCCGGGCAGCTTCCCACCAAGTACCTTCAGCGTTTACGGGCTTAACTTCTGGGTTCGAAATGTGACCAGGTGTACCCCCGTAGCTATTTTCACCAAGTGAAT